>JBGVCY010000119.1:0-4399 GCA_045119135.1 Eubacteriales bacterium
ATATATTTCGCCATCGAGCCGTGCGTGCCATAGGTGTATTCGCCGCGGAATGCGGTGAGAAACGTGAAGTCGGGTGCCTTGAAGAAGGTGTGAACGGTCACGTGTCCGTCGGTTAACAGATTCGTGAAGTGCGAGAAATCGATCACACGTAGGGCATCAATTTCGGCAAATGTGCCGATCAGGGAAAAGATCAACGCCAAGAGATACGCCGCACCGATGCCGAAAATGAAGGGGAACATCCGCGCGCCGCATCGCTTGCCGTGAACGGTCAGTGCAATGCTGACACCAAGCGCCACAAGGCCGCAAAGAAGGGCAATGTAGGGCGAGCAGAGCGAAGCGCCGGTTTCGCCGAACAGGTCGCCCGATAAAAGATTGTGCGTGGCGTGCGAGGCAAGCTCCAGACCGATCAGCGCCACGGTGGGGCCGATGACCACGGCGGGCATCACCCGTCCGATCCATTTGGTGCCGCAAAGCTTGACGACAATGGCAAGGATGATGTGGATCACGCCTTCGGCAAGTGCGCCGATGATCAGACCCAGATAACCAAGCGACATCGAGACACCGCCTGCAAAAGCCGATGCCATAGCGCCGACAAAGGCGTGCGCAGAGCCAAGGAATACGGGGCTTCTGCCCTTGGTGCAGATTACGTAGACCAGTGTGCCGACACCGGCGCCAAACAGAGCTGCCGTGGCGCTCATACCGTGTCCCACCGTGATGGGCACCACCAGCGTGGCGGCGATCACGGCAAGCAGCAGCTGTGTGGAATACAGCACCAGATTGCGAATGCCCAGCTCACGCAGGGATGCGTTGGTATTGAAAAAGAGTTTCATGTCAATCTCCTTTGAAACCGGATTACAGTAGAATGTTAGTATAGCACGCAAAGCGGAAAAAGTAAAGATTTATTGTTTATTTTTGCACATTTCCGTCGTCTCAAACAAAATTTCGGGGCGGGATTTTCTTTTTTTGTCGGTGTTGACTTTTGAACTATAATGATATATAATTAATAAGATAAGCGGCGGTTATTAGGGCCTTGCCGACTTGGGAGGAAGAAAGAATGAAACAGAATCTTTTACAGCTGATCAACACCCGTATGCCCACCTTTTCGAAAGGGCAACGCCTGATCGCCACATATATTCTCGAGCATTATGACCGCGCCGCCTATATGACAGCATCCAAGCTGGGTGCAATCGTTAACGTGTCGGAATCAACCGTGGTGCGCTTTGCCGATGAGCTGGGCTTTGGCGGCTATCCCGAGCTGCAGCGCGCTCTGCAGGAGCTTGCCAAAACGCATCTGACTGCCGCACAGCGCATGGCAGTGGCAGATAATCTCTTGCAGCGTGATAATATTCTTGACAAGGTGCTGCTCGGCGATGCCGAAAAGATCCGTCACACGCTGGAATCGCTTGACCGTGAGGCGTTTTATGCCGCCGTTGAAAAAATTGTCAAGGCGCGCAACATCTATATTCTCGGCTCGCGTTCCTCGGCAACGCTGGCGGGATTTCTGAACTTCAACTTCCGTATGATGTTTGATAACGTCCGCTATGTCGAGGTTGCCTCGGGCGGCGAGATTTTCGAGCAGATTCTGGATATCGGCAAAGAGGACGTGCTGATCGCCATCAGCTTCCCGCGCTATTCCAAGCGCACCGTGCGCGCTGTACAGTATGCGCACAATGCGGGCGCCGACGTGGTGTCGCTGACCGATGGCAAGCAATCGCCCATTGCTGCCGCTTGTGACCAGCTGCTGATCGCACAAAGCGATATGGCATCCTTTGTCGATTCGCTGGTAGCACCGCTTAGTATCATCAACGCTATGGTGGCGGCGGTTTCGATGCGCCATCACGACGAGGTGGCAAAAAGACTGCGCCGCCTTGAGGAGATTTGGGACGAATACGATGTCTATGACAAAAACAGCTGATGCCGCCATTGCCGTTGTGGGCGGCGGTGCCGCCGGTATGATGGCGGCGATCCACGCCGCGCGTATGGGCGCTGACGTGGTGCTTTATGAGCGCAATGACCGTTGTGGGCGCAAGCTCCGTATCACGGGCAAGGGGCGCTGTAATGTTACAAATCATTGCACACGTGATGCGTTTTTTGCAAACATTCCCGGTGATGCACGCTTTCTTTTTTCGGCGTGGAGCCGCTTTGATTCCGCTGAAACCGAGCGCTTTTTCGAGGAGCTTGGCGTTCCGCTGAAGGTCGAGCGCGGAAACCGCGTGTTCCCTGTATCCGATCAGGCGACCGATGTGGTGGATGCCCTTGTGCGCGAATGTCGCGCAACGGGCGTGAGCATCGAGCATGTGCGCGTTGACGACCTGATTGTTGAGAACGGCGCCGTGCGCGGCGTGACCGTCGCGGGCAAGCCGCGCTATCACCGTGCCGTGATTCTTGCCACGGGTGGTTGCTCGTATCCCCAAACGGGTTCTACGGGTGACGGACACCGTATGGCGCGCGAGGCGGGGCACACCGTGACAACACTCACACCCTCGCTGGTACCGCTGGTCGAGGATGGCCGTTTTTGCGCTACGTTGCAGGGGTTATCGCTTCGCAATGTGTCGCTTTCGGTACGCGATACCAAAACGGGTAAGGAGATCTTCCGCGATTTTGGCGAGATGCTGTTTACGCACTTTGGCATCACGGGTCCGCTGGTGCTTTCCGCCTCGGCACATCTTGCGCCAATGGAGCGCGGACGGTATGAGATTCTGATCGATCTGAAGCCCGCACTGGACGAAAAGACGTTGGATGCACGTTTGCTTTCGGATTTTGAAAAATACAAAAACCGCGATTTTCTGAATGCACTTTCCGACCTGTTGCCTCAGAAATTAATCGCACCGCTGGTTAACCGTTCGGGCATCGATCCTCGCCGCAAGGTGCACGATATTACAAGGGAAGAGCGCCATCGGTTGCTTGCGCTGCTGAAGGGCCTTCCGATTCCGATTGCGGGTTTCCGCCCAATCGCCGAGGCAATTGTGACCAAGGGCGGCGTAGCGCTTGGCGAGGTGTCGCCCCGTACGATGGAATCCAAGCGCGTGGCAGGCCTTTATTTTGCGGGTGAGCTGTTGGATCTGGATGCCTATACAGGCGGCTTTAATTTGCAGATTGCGTTTTCCACTGCTGTTCTGGCAGGCGAAAACGCCGCTATTTCGGTGCTTTCTGCACCCGACGAGGGAAAACTATGAAAAGCGTTTTTTATGTCATTATCCATTTTTTGCTGGCACTTCCCGCAAAGCTGCTGTTCCTGCTGCGCGTGAAGGGCAGAAAAAACGAGCCGAAGAAGGCGGATGGTCCTTATCTGGTGTGCGCCAACCACCAAAGCGTGCTTGACCCTGTGTTTATTGCCATTGCCACCAGGCGACAACAGCCGCACTTTATGGCAAAGGCAGAGCTGTTTCGTGTTCCTGTGATCGGCTTTCTGGTGCGCCATTTGGGTGCATATCCCGTTTCGCGCGGCAAAAGCGATGTGGGTGCGGTAAAGCACGCGATCCATCTTTTGGAAAGTGGCAGATCGGTGGGAATGTTCCCGCAGGGAACGCGCTGCAGTGAACAGAATCCCCGCGACTGTAAAATCAAATACGGTGCGGGTCTGATCGCCAGCCACGCAAAGGCGCAGGTGCTGCCCGTCCATATTAAAATGAAGCATTACAAATGGCGCTTTTTCCGCCCCGTAAAGGTGATTATCGGCAAGCCGATCCCCTTTGAAAAATTCGGGTATCAGGAAGGCGTTCCCGGCGAGTATGCGCGCATTTCGCAAATGATCTATGACGAGATCTGCCGCCTTGGCGAGGAAGAGAAATGAGCGAGATTGTTGTTGCCAAAAACGCAGGCTTTTGTCCCGGTGTGCGCGCCGCGACCGATCGCCTTGCCCGCCGTATTGCGGCAAGAAGCAGTGGCGAACGCATCTTCACCTTAGGACAACTCATTCATAACGAGGATTACAACCGCGCGCTTGAAGAAGCAGGTGTGCACGCCGTTGCAGCGGATGCGCTGGCGGCGCTTGCCGCCAGCGCCAGTGAAAGCGCGCCGGTCACGGTGTTCATCCGCGCACATGGCATTTCACTTGAGACCCGCCGTACGCTGGAAGCGCTGCGCGAGGCGCACAAGGGCTTTACCTTTGAGGATTGCACCTGTCCCTTTGTCTCAAAGATCCACCGTATCGCAGCCGATCAGAGCGCCGCAGGCGCGGAGGATCGCATCTTCATCTGTATTGGCTCTGCCACTCACCCCGAGGTGGAAGGCTTTATGAGCTGCTTCGCGGGCGAGAAGTATGTGTTCTCGGATGCAGACAGTATGCAAGAGGCAATTTCCGACATGGATTTTTCGTCAAAAATCCCCGTAATGGTTGCCCAAACGACCCAGAAATTAACAGAATGGAAAAAATGTCAAAAACTTTTGCAAAAAGTCT
>JBGVCY010000120.1:0-35139 GCA_045119135.1 Eubacteriales bacterium
CCGCGCGGGGCGGCCCCCAACGATCCCGTTCGTGTGGCGGTGGTGGATACGCGCGGCGAGCTGGCGCCGGGCAAGGGCGCGGATGCGCCCTTGCTTGACCTGCTGTCGGGCTATCCGCGCGGCACGGGGGTATCGATCGCCACACGCACACTCTCGGCACAGCTGATCGTCACCGATGAGATCGGTGACCTTGACGAGGCGCGCGAGCTGCTTGCCGCGCAAAGCGCAGGGGTGGCGTTGCTTGCCTCGGCGCACGCGGCAAGCCTTTCCGAATTGCTGGCTCGCCCCGCCACCAAGCTGCTGCACGAGGCGCGCGTATTTGGTGCGTACGTGGGCATCCGACGGCGCGCGGGGGTGTTTGATTTTGCGTACAGCATTACACCGTGGGAGCAAGCCGATGACGGGCGTTAAGGTGTTTGGTGCCGTTCTGGTGCTGTTTTCGGCAGTGGTGTGGGGCGTCGCGCGCATTAAAGAAGGGCGCGCACAGCGCGCCCGTGCCGAGGCGTTTCTGTTACTACTGCGTCACATCCGCACACAGATCGATTGCTTTTCGATGCCCGTTTGCGAAATTCTCAAAAACGCCGATCCCACTTTGCTTGCCGCTTGCGGTGCCACCGCGCCGCCCGCTGATTTCGGCACACTGCTTGGCGTGGGGCAAGAGGAGCTGTCGCCCGAGGCGCGCGCCGTGCTTGTGGCATTTGCGCGCGAGCTTGGCACGACCTACCGCACCGAGCAGCTGCGCCTTTGCGATCGGCACATCGGGGAATTGGAAGCCGTCTGTGCGGCGGCGCGCGGAGAAGCCCTCCGCCGTGAAAAGCTCTTCGTGCTGTTGCCGCCCGCGCTGGCGGGCATTGTGATACTGTTGTTGTTTTAAAAGGAGGGAAGGGTATGGATATCAGCTTGATCATTGAGGTGGCGGGCGTGGGACTGTTGGTTGCCATTGCCGCACAGCTGCTTTCCAAAAGCGGCAGGGACGAGCAGGCAAGCTTTGTCATCATCGCGGGGGTGATCGTGGTGTTTTTGCTGCTGGTGGAACGGATCGGCGATCTGTTTGACACGGTGCGCGGCATTTTTGGCTTCTGATGAGCGTGGTACAGCTTTCGGGGTGTGCGCTGCTGTCGGCGGCGGTGATCCTGCTGCTGCGCACCCTGCGCGCCGAGCTTGCGCCTCTTGCACGGGCGGCGGCGGTGATCGCACTGTTCGGCGCGGCGCTGGCGCTCTATTTGCCCGTGCTGAACGGGATGCGGCAGCTGTTCGCTCTTGCCGATGGCACCGACCTTGCCGCGCCGCTGTTGCGCGCCACGGGCATAGCGCTTGTGACCGAGCTGACTGCCACCGTTTGCCGCGAGCTGGGGGAAAACGGCGTATCCGAGGGGGTTATGCTGTTTGGAAAGCTTGAGATCTTGGTGCTTTCCTTACCGTTTATCAGCGCCGTGCTGGATCTTGCAAAGGAGTTGTTGAAATTTTGAAAAAAGCCCTTGTATGGTGCGTGTTTTGCGCACTTTTGCTGGCACTTTCCGCCCTTTCCGTCGCCGCAACGGATGCCGACATCACCGCCGAGAGCGAGGCGATTGCAGACGAGCTGGAGGATTTTCGTGATGCGATACCGCCCGAGGTGGCGGAGCTGTTGCCCGAGGGCTTCTTTTCGGGGGATCTGACCGCCGTTGCGGATGCTACGAAAGAGGCAAGCGCGCTGTCAACTGTGCTTTCGGTGGTGGGGCGGCTCTCGGGGCTTGCCGTTAGCGAAAACCTTTCGATGCTGGCAAGCATCTGCGGTGTGTTGGTGCTTTCCGCTATCTTCCGTGCCTTTGCGGCAAGCAGTGGATCGGTGGGCAAGGCGCTGTCCTTTTGTACCGCACTTTCGCTGACCGTATTGCTGTTTTCGTTACAAAAGGAGCGTTTTTCGGATATCACGCGCTTCTTTTCGGTGATGCAGAATCTTGGCACCGCGATGCTGCCCTTAATGGGCACGCTTTATGCAATGGGGGGCAACGTCGGCGCGGCGGTGGCAAACAGCGGTGTGCTTTCGGCATTTCTCTCATTGCTTGAAACCGTCTGCGCTTCGACGGTACTGCCGGTGGCGGGGGTCGCGCTGGCGCTGGCACTGATCGATGCCCTGTCAACGGGGTTGCCATTACGCCCCCTGGCGGGTCTTATCAAGCGCACCTACACCCTGGTATTTTCCTTTCTGATGCTACTGCTGTGCGGTGTGCTGGGACTGCAATCCACGCTTGCCAAGGCGGGGGACACGCTGGCACTTCGCACCGCGCGCTTTGCGGCGGGTAGCTTTCTGCCCGTGGTGGGTGGCTCGGTTTCCGAAACCCTGCGCACCGTGGCGGGCAGTGTGCAATACCTGCGCGGTGTGGTGGGAACCGGTGCCATTGTGGTGGTTTTCCTTGCCTTTCTGCCCACCTTTTTGTCGGTAGCGCTGGGGCGTATTGCCTTTTTGCTGGGCGGCACGGTGGCGAAGCTGCTCGGGTGCGAGGGCGAGGAGAAGATCCTTGCCGAGCTTGGCTCGGTCTACGGCTATTTTCTTGCCGTGATCGCCTCGCTTTTCGTGATGATGGTCTTTTCGCTGACACTGTTCGCGCGTTGCGCGGTGGCGGGGTGAGCGAATGAGTGGGTCGATCTTGGCGCTGTTTGGCGTTTCGCTGGCGGCGGCGCTTGCCGAGCTGATGCTGCCGGGCGACGGGAACAAGGGCACGAAACGCTTCTTGCGCATTCTGGTGTCGCTTGCCGTTCTGCTGTTGCTGTTACAGCCGTTTCTTTCGTTTCTCGGCTCTGCCGAGGGGTTTTTCTCGGGCGAGGTGGGAGAGATCGGCACGGGCGAAGCCGATTACGAGGCGGTGCTGCAGGATGCCGTTGCGCGGCGCAGTAAGGCGGAGCTTGAGGCGGGGCTATATGAGCTTTTGGAGCAACATTTTGAAATCGAGAAAGAGGATGCAAGGGTGACGGTCGCGCTGGAGAAGGACGGAAGCCTTCGCCGTGTGTCAGTGATCCTGTCGGGCAAGGCGCTGACGGTCGATCCCGATGAGATTGAGGCGGCAATCGTTGCGCTGCTTGATTGCGAGGTGGAGGTACGCTGATGGAAGCAAAGAAAAAAATCACCCCGTTACGGGACTTTTGGAAGGGAAAAGGGAAAACGGCGTTGCTGATTGTGGGCGCGTTGCTTGGCGTATTGCTGCTGGTGATCGGCGGCAATACCGAAACAAGCACCGATGAGACGAGCGAGAGCTATATGAGCGCCGCCGAGCTTGCGGAATACCGCACAGCACTGGAAAGTGAGATCGCCAAAATGTGCGATGCGGTGGCGGGGGTCAGCTCGGTTGAGGTGATGGTGACCTTTTCGCACGGCGGGCGGGTGATCTATGCCACCGATGCCGATGGCGATCCTGCCACCGTGGGCAGCGGCAGTGCACAAAAGCCCTTGCCCGAGGCAACCGAGCCCCCCGCCATTGCGGGGGTCGGCGTGGTCTGCCGCGGGGGCGACAGCCCTGCCGTAAGGCAGGCGCTGACCGACCTTCTTTCCACTGCGCTTGGCATCAGCGCGAGCCGCGTCTCGATCGTGGGCAAATAACATCCGATCGCAGGCAAATAAAAAAGAGCGCGTTTCCGCGCTCTTTTTGTTTGTTTTCTTATTTGCCGAAGTATCTTTCCAGAAGACCCTGGAACGCTCTGCCGTGGCGAGCCTCGTCGCGAGCCATTTCGTGAACCGTGTCGTGAATGGCGTCGAGATTCAGCTGCTTTGCCATTTTAGCAAGCTCGAACTTGCCTGCGGTTGCGCCGTTCTCAGCCTCAACGCGCACACGCAGATTCTCCTCGGTCGAGGTGGAAACGCACTCGCCCAGAAGCTCGGCAAACTTTGCGGCGTGCTCAGCCTCTTCGAAAGCTGCCTTTTCCCAGTAAAGGGCAATTTCGGGGTAACCCTCGCGAGCGGCGGCACGGGACATTGCCAGGTACATACCAACCTCGGTGCATTCGCCCTGGAAGTTTGCGCGCAGACCCTCAACGATTTCAGCGGGAACGGCAGGATCCTTGGCAACGCCGATGACGTGCTCGGCAGCCCAGCTCATTTCGGTCTCAACAACCTCGACGAATTTTTCGCCGGGAGCGCGGCAAAGGGGGCATTTGTCGGGACGAACGTCGGATTCCACAATTTCTCCGCAGATGGTGCATCTCCATTTTTTCATAAGTAAGTTCTCCTTTTATTTCGGTAATTGATTTCATATTGGGACACCGTTTTTCTTGGTGTGCCTTTATTGTAGCACACTTTTTTTCAATTTGCAATAGGTTTTGCGAAAAAAATTAGAATAATTCTAAAAATTTTTTTCAAGTATCGGAAATGACTGACGGTGTTGCGAAATTGCTACCAAATACAAAAGCGCAGGCGCTTAACGCGCGGCCGCGGATGGGCTTGCCCTGCAAGCCACAGGGAAGGGTCAGGCTTCGTCCCGCACCTCGTCGGGGCGAAACAACAGCGAAACGCACCACACACCGGCAAGACCCACTACCGTGTAGATGATTCGCGCGAGAAGCGTGCCCGCGCCGCCGCAGATCCAAGCCACAGCATCGAATGCGAAAAGACCGATCGCGCCCCAGTTAAAGGCGCCGACGATGACAAGAATCAGGGCGATTCTATCCAAAATTCTCATAGGATATACCTCACTTTCAAGACCGCAACGCGCGACCTTTGCTTTTAGTGTTGCCGTATTGCGCGCGTGCAAACAAGGAAATTGTTTCCGCACGCGCTTTTTCTTTACAGGCAAGGAAAAATGTGGTATACTGTTATTAAAAACGAAGGGGAGGAGCGCGTGATGCAGCCAAACATTTCCGAAAAAATACCGCAATACGTAAGGGACGTGATGAGCGCGCTTGCCCGCGCGGGCTACCGCGGCTATCTGGTGGGGGGCAGCCTGCGCGACCTGTTGCGCGGCGTGACTCCGCACGACTATGATCTGACCACCGATGCCACGCCTGATGAAATGAAACGTGCCTTTGCCGATTTCCGTGTGATTCCCACAGGGCTTGCGCACGGCACACTGACCGTGCTGTCGGGGGGCAACCCCATCGAGGTGACCACGCACCGCTGTGACGGCGCGTATCTGGATGCGCGCCACCCCGAAAGCGTATCCTTTACAAGACTGCTGCAGGAAGACCTGTCGCGCCGCGATTTCACCATAAACGCAATGGCGTGGAATGACGAGGTGGGATTGGTCGATTTGTTCGGCGGCAGAGAGGATCTTGCCGCAGGGGTGATCCGCGCGGTGGGGGATCCTGCCACCCGCTTTTCCGAGGATGCCTTGCGCATTTTGCGTGCCTTCCGCTTCTCGGCACAACTGAACTTTACCATGGATGCAGCAACCCTTGCCGCCTGCCGCGAGACCCGCGAGGGGCTTTCCAAAATTTCGGTCGAGCGCATCCTTTCCGAGCTGTCGCGCCTGCTGGCGGCACCCGCCGCCGCGCGGGGACTTACCGCACTGCTGGATGCCGAATGCGGCACTGCGGTTTTTGGGAATGCTATTGTCGATCGCGCGGCGATCGCCGCGCTGGCAGCCTTACCGCCGCGCGCCGAGGTGCGCCTTGCAATGCTGCTGTTTGAAGAATCCCCCGAAGGCGCGCGCGCACTCTGTCGCCGCCTGCACGCATCGAGCGCCTTTTGCGATACCGTTGCAGGGCTTTTGCGTGCGGCACACGCACCCTTGCCGACAAGCGCTTATGAGGCACGGCGCTTTGCCGTGACCCATTGGCAGGTGTGGGAGCATGCGCTGTCATTGCTTGCCGCGCGGGGTGTGGATGTTACCCAAGCCCATACACTTCTTGCCGCCGCCGTGCGTGACGGCACCGCTATCGAGGTGCGCCGTCTTGCCGTAAATGGCAAAGAATTGCAAGAACGTGTCGGCGTTTTGCCTGCAAAAACCGCACGTTTGCTGGCTCGCTTGCAGGATCTTGTGTGGCAGGAGCCCACACGCAACAAAAAGGCAACGCTTTTGGCGCTTGCCGCAAAAATCCTTGAACAGGAGAACGCATGGAAATGAGCGAGATCACCTTTTCTGAATCCACCTTCCTTTCCGCCGACGGGCATTCCCGCGTGCATTACTGCATCTGGCGCCCCGAGGGGGTGGCTCTTTGCGGCATCATTCAGCTGTCGCACGGTATGTGCGAATACGTCAAGCGCTACGATGCGTGGGCGCGCCGCTTCTGCGAGGCGGGCTTTGTCTTTTGCGGAAACGACCATCTGGGTCACGGCAACACCGCCCCCGATGAAGAGGAGCTGGGCTACACCGCCCCGCGCGGCGGCGCCGACCTCTTGGTTGAGGACGTGCATACCCTCACGCGCCTTGTAAAGGAAGAATATCCCGATCTGCCCGTTGTGCTTTACGGGCACAGTATGGGCTCGTTTGTGGCACGTCAGTACCTGACCCTTTACGGTGATGAGCTGTCTGCCGCTATCATCAGCGGCACGGGCGGACCCGAGCAGCCCACGGGGCTTGCACGCCGTATGGCGCACCTGATCGCCGCTACGCGCGGCGACCATCACCGCAGCAAGCTGCTCACAGCGCTGGCGTTCGGCAGCTACAATAAGCGCTTCAGGGAGGAGCATTCCGCTTTCTCGTGGCTCACGCGCGATGTCGAGGAGCGCAAGGGCTATGGTGCGGATACCTTCTGCCGCTTTGTGTTTACCGCCGCGGGCTATGATACACTTTTTTCGCTCTTGCACACGGTTTCGCGCCGCGAATGGGCAGAGCGTGTGCCAAAGGAATTGCCGATGCTGCTGGTTTCGGGTGAAATGGATCCCGTTGGCAACTATGGCAAGGGCGTGCGCAAGGTCTATGAGCGCCTTGTCGGCGCGGGCTGTACCCGCGTTTCGCTGAAGCTGTACGAGGGGGCACGGCACGAGCCGCATCACGAGATCAACCGCGACGAGGTTTTTGCCGATCTTGTTGACTTTCTGAAGGGGGCATTGGAATGAGCCTTGCAGACGTAAAAAATACAAAAGGACGGGTAATGGGTGTCGATTTCGGCGAGGCGCGCACGGGTCTTGCCGTGTCGGATGTGTCGCGCTTTCTGGCATCGGGCATTGGCAATATCCCGGGCGGCGGGCTGGAAAAGACCGCCGATGCCATTGTTGCTGCCGCCGCCGAGCAGAAGGCGGTTGCCGTGGTGATCGGTCTGCCCGTGAATATGAACGGCACCGAGGGGCCGCGCGCCGAGCGCTGTCGGCGCCTGGCGGAGCTTGTCAGCGAGCGCGCGCCTGAGCTTGCGATCGCCCTGCTTGACGAGCGTATGACCACGATGGCGGCAAGCCGATTTTTAAATGAAACCGATACACGGGGTAAAAAACGCCGCGGCGTGATCGATACGCTGTCGGCAGAGATCATTCTGCAAAACGCCCTTGACCGCCTGCGGTATTGAGATGAAGAAGATTGAGACCATTACCGTAACACGGGGCGGCAAAAGCGTTTGTGTTGAGTGGGAGCGCAAGCAGGTGAAAAACAGGAACCTGCGCGTGCGCCGCGATGCCAGCGTTTATGCCTCGTCCTCGTCCCGCACCTCGCGCGCGACGATGGAGAAATTCATCGGCGAGCGCATCGATTGGATCCTTGCGGCACAGCAAAGACAGCGTGTCCGCAGCGGTGCAGACCAAGCGCCGATGGCGCTTGTCAGCGGCGAAACGCTATCCGTTTTGGGGGTAACTTACCGCATCACGGTACAAAAGGGCAGGTCTGCCGATTGCGTGCTTCGCGACGGCGCACTGGTGCTGTCGCTCGCCCATCCCGAGGATGCCGCCGCCAGGCAGCGCGCCTTCTGGCGCTTTTTCCACAGTGAGGCACAGCGCCTGCTGTCGGCACGTCTTGCGGCGCTGTACCATCTGGTCGCCCCCATCCCGCCAACGCTCCCGCGCGTTGAAACCAAGTGGATGAAGTCGCGCTGGGGCTCCTGTACCCCCACCAAAAACCTTGTGGTGCTGAACGAAAAGCTGTTGCTGGTGCATCCCGCCCTTGTCGATTACGTTATCATGCACGAGCTTTGTCACTTCCGCGTGGCAAATCACTCGGCGGCATTTTACCGCGAGCTGTCACGGGTATATCCGCAATACGCCGCGGCAAAAAAGATGCTTGCCGCCTCTCCCATTCCGCCTCTGCCGCGATAAGGCGCCCGCCTTTTGCATGACAGAGGCGGTCCTTTTGCCAAATGTTTAGGCAGAAAAACAATTTTGCACATTTACTCTTTTGCTTCAAGACTGTATAATAAATGTATCATTTGTTTGGAGTGTATTATGGCAAAAACATCTGTGGGGCAACCCAATCGCAAGCTCTGGTTCAAGGCGTTCAAAAAGCTGCTGGTCGGCAGATATAAGGAGCCGCGCTTCGTCTATCTTGGCGAGCCGTTGCAGGATGGCTCGGTCATCATCAGCAATCACGAGGGGACCGATGCGCCCCTGTCGCTGGAGCTTTATTGCGATCAGCCCATCCGTATGTGGGGCGCTGCCGAAATGAACTCGGGTCTGATCCCGATGTATCAGTATCAGACCAAGGTTTATTACCACGAAAAAAAGCATTGGAATATTCACGCCGCCCGCGCCTTTTGCCTGGTGGCAAGTCCGCTAACCAACCTCTTTTATAAGGGCTTGAATCTCATTTCTACATATCACGACACGCGCTTCCGTAAGACTCTGCGCGAAAGTCTGGATGCTCTTGCGAAGGGCGAGAGCATTGTGATCTTTCCCGAGGATTCGAAGAACGGCTACCTACCCGAGCTGGAAGGCTTTTTTCAGGGCTTCATTAAGCTTGCCGAGGTCGCCTACCGTAAGGGAATGGACGTGCCGATCTACGTGACCTACTTCAAAAAGAAGGAGCTGATCTACGTGATCGATGCGCCGATCCGATATTCCGAGCTCTGCCGTGAGGGCGCGACCCGTGACGAGATCGCAAAGCGATTGCTTGATCGCTGCAACGAGCTTGGCAGAATGACCTTTGATGGGGCAGACACCGCCGAGGAGAAGGAAGAAATTGTTGTATCATAAAAAAGCTCCCGCACCGTGGTGCGGGAGCTTTTTTATGTGAATTACAGGTTAACGTTTTCAATTACCGTGCGCAGGCACTGTGCGCTGTGCTGCAGCTTGGCAACCTCTTCCTCGGTCAGCTTAACGGGAACGGTGGTCTTAATGCCATCCTCGCCGACAAGGGCAAGAACGCTCAGGCATACATCCTTGATACCGTATTCGCCGTGCATCATGGCGGAAACGGTCAGCGTGGTCTCGTTGCCGCTGAAGATGCACTTACAGATGTGCACTGCAGAAATGGCAACGGCATAGAAGGTAGCGCCCTTGTTCTTGATGACCTGTGCGCCCGAGGTGCGGACGAACTCCTCGATCTCGGCGTGGTCAAGGGGAGCAACGGCGTTTTCGGTGCCGTCAAGTGCGGTGCGGTACTCCTCAAGCGGAACGCTGGACAGGGTCGCGATCGACCACGGAACGAAGGAAGAATCGCCGTGCTCGCCGAACACGTGTGCGTGTACGTTCTGCTGGCTGACATCAAAGATGTCCGAAAGGCGAGAGCGCAGACGGGCGGTATCGAGAATGGTGCCCGAGCCGATGATGTGCTTTTCGGGGATGTTGGTGAACTTATGCAGTGCATAGGTCATAACGTCCACGGGGTTTGCTACCACCAGATAGATGGCGTTGGGTGCGTAGCGCGAGATCTGCTCGGCAACGCTCTTCATAATGTTGACGTTGGTCTGAGCAAGCTCAAGACGGGTCTGACCGGGCTTGCGTGCAACGCCCGAGGTAATGATAACGATATCCGAATCCACAGCATCGGCATAGTCGCCCGAGTAAATGCGGGGAGCGCCGGGGAAGAAGGGAGAGCCCTGGGCAATATCCATTGCCTCGCCGTCAGCCTTTTCCTTGCGGATGTCGATGATCAGGATCTCGTTAGCAACGCCCTCGATAGCAAGTGCGTATGCGATGGTTGCGCCTACGTTGCCGGCGCCGATGATGGTAACTTTTCTCATTTTTCTGCTCCTTTAGAAGACTTTATCTGAATTTTTTTACTTACTTGTTACGCCAACGATCTCATATGCGTTGGAAATCTCCCAGCGGCGCTGCTCGGCAAGGGCGAGCATAGCGGAAACCTCTTCGGGGGAGAAGGCATCCAGGTCGCCGGGCTGCAGCTTGCCCTTATAGGTGCGGTCTGCGATCAGGGCATAGTTGATATCCAGCTCGGTGATCTTACCGTTGCGCTTGCAGATGACCATGTTGCTTTTGCCCTCCAGCAGCAGCTGAACGGCACGCACGCCCATCTGGGTGGCGGTATAGCGGTCACGCATGGTGGGGCTGCCGCCGCGCACCACGTGGCCAAAGCGGGTAAAGCGGCTCTCGATGCCGGTTTGTGCCTGGATCTTTTCGGTCAGTATCTCGCCGTACTTTTTGCCATCGGGGGTTTTGACACCCTCGCTGACGATGACAATGAAGCTGCGCTTGCCCGTGCCGTGCAGGACATTGATGCGTTGCAGAAGCTCTTTTTCATCGAAGGGGATTTCGGGGATAACAGCGGCAACTGCGCCGGAAGCGAGCGCCGTGTTCAGCGCCAGCTGACCGCAGTCGCGGCCCATCACCTCAACCACGTTGCAGCGCGCGTGCGATTCGCAGGTGTCGCGCAGGCAGTCGATCATATTCATGGTGGTGTTCATTGCCGAGTCGAAGCCGATGGTATAGTCGGTTGCGGTAATATCGTTATCAATGGTACCGGGAATGCCGATGGTGGGCACACCGTGGTTGGTCAGGTCCGTAGCACCGCGGAAGGTACCGTCGCCACCGATGGCAACGATGGCATCGATCTCGTGCGCACGGCAGGTCTCGATTGCTTTTTGCATACCCTCTTCGGTTTTAAACTCGGGGCAGCGGTCGGAATACAGAATCGTGCCGCCACGCGAGATGATGTTGGAAACTGCACGGGTGGTGAGCGGGATGGTGCGGTTTTTGATCAGACCCGAATAACCGCCCAGAATGCCTACCACCTCAACGCCCTCGTCAAGGGCTTTACGCGCCACAGCGCGGATCACGGCGTTCATACCGGGTGCGTCACCGCCCGACGACAGAATGCCGATTTTGCGAAAATTTGCCATATCACTTTACCTCCTCATGTCCGTTCCATAGTGATATAACGGAGATGCTGTTTGCTATATTTTTAACAAAGATTGCAAACTTACTATGATTATATCATATGTAAAAATAGATGTCAAGCATAGAGGTAAAATTTTCCGCGCGGAAAATGGGAGAAAGTTACTTGCACGAAAGAGTGCCGCACAGCACGCCATAGGCATCCAGCAGTGCGTGCGTAGCCGCAACGGTGCGGATATAGGCGCGGTCACGGCGGGGAGAAAGCGAGAGACGGTGCGAAAAACAGCCGTTTTCGGTGGCAACGGCGATATACACCGTTCCCACGGGATCGCGCTCGTTGCCGCCGCCGGGACCTGCAAAGCCCGTGGTGGCAATGGCGATATCGGTGTCAAGGGCGCGGCGTGCACCCTCTGCCATGGCGCGCGCCACCTCGGCGCTGACCACGTCGCAGCGCTCGATCAGGTCGGCGGGAACGCCAAGGATGCGGGTTTTCTCGCGGGTCTGATAGGTCACGGCGCCCCCCGCCACGGCGGCGGATGCGCCGGATACGTCGGTCAGGCGCTTGGCAATCAGTCCCCCCGTGCAGGATTCTGCCGTGGCAACGGTCAAGCCGCGCTCACAGAGAAGTGCGATCAGCGCCGCCTCGGGAGAGGGAACGTCGATGCCGTAAATATAAGGGGCAACGGGGGTGCTTTTGATCTCTTCCACCACCGCATCGCAAAGCGCGGCGGCGCTTTCACGGTCGGCGGCACGGGCAGTCACGCGCAGGCGCACCTCGCCCGCCTCGCAATAGGGGGCAACGGTGGGGTTTTCACAGGAGAGGAGCGATGCGGGCAGTACGCTTTCCACCGCCGATTCGCCCATGCCCGCAATGTGGATATTGCGGCTGAACAGCACCGCCTCGGTGCGGCGGGAAAGGAAGGGCTCTACCTGCTCGGCAAACAGGGGCTCCAGCTCGCGCGGGGGGCCGGGCAGTAAAATCAACAGCTTGCCCTCGGAAGATTCCAGCGCAAGCGCGGGTGCTGTGCCGTAATCGTTGGGGAAAACGGTGGCGCCCACGGGCATCAGCGCCTGCTTGCGGTTGTTTTCGGTCATGGTGCGACCCGTGGCGGCAAAGTATGCCGCGATACGGTCAAGCGAGGGCTGATGCAGCTCCATGGGAAGCCCCAGCAGCTGTGCGGCGGTCTCCTTGGTCAGATCGTCGCGCGTGGGGCCAAGACCGCCCGTGGTCACGACAAGATCGGCGCGCGAAAGCGCGGCGGCAAGATCCTCGGCAAGGCGCGCGGGATTGTCGCCCACCACGCTCTGGCGGTACACGCCGATGCCAAGCGCGGCAAGGCGGCGCGAGAGATAGGCGGCGTTGGTGTTGACGATATCGCCAATCAAAAGCTCGGTGCCCACCGAAAGGATCTCGGCGCGGCGGATGATGCGGTGTTCCATATGGATTCCCCCCATTCTATGAACTGTTTTTATTGTATCACAAAAGAGCGCGTTCTGCGCCCTTTTCGTGAAAAAACTTGAAAAAGCGCCACGGGCGTGGTATGATAAAGAGGCACCGCTGTGCTTTTTTGATGCGCCAAGGCGCACAGCATACAGCCCGTTGGGCTGATGGCATACCGCCTTTGGCGGATAACATACGCAACTGCGTTGCGATGACATACACGCCGCTGGCGTGATTTTGTGCGCCAGGCGCACAAAAAGGAGGAGAACGTGCGATGAAATGTCAGCTTTGTCCGCGGATGTGCGGCGTCGAGCGCGACAAGGGTGAGCTGGGCTTTTGTCAAAGTCCCCATCTGCCGCGTGTGGCGCGTGCCGCCCTGCATTTCTTTGAGGAGCCGCCCATCAGCGGCACGCGCGGCTCGGGCACGGTGTTCTTTACGGGCTGTCCCCTCGGGTGCGTGTTCTGCCAGAACCGCGCCATCAGAAGTCCCGAAACGGGGCGCGAAACGGACCCCGCCGCGCTTGCCGAGATATTCGTTGATCTTGCGCGCCGGGGCGCGCACAACATCAATCTGGTCACACCCACGCACGTTGCCGATACCGTGGCAAAGGCGTTGGCGCTGGCAAAGCCCACGCTCGGCATTCCTGTGGTGTATAACTGCGGCGGCTACGAGCGCGTGGAGACACTGCGCCTGCTCGAGGGGCTGGTGGATATCTACCTGCCCGATTTCAAATACATTTCCCCCGACTTGGCGCGTGCCTATTCCGCCGCGCCCGACTATGCCGTGCACGCCACGGCGGCGCTTGGCGAGATGGTACGGCAGGTGGGGGCGGTCCGCTTTGACGGCGACGGCATGCTGCAAAAGGGTGTGATCGTGCGCCACCTGGTTCTGCCCGGTGCGCGCCGCGATTCGATGGCGGTTCTGGATAGAATCGCCGCGACGGTGCCCGTGTCGGATATCCGTCTTTCGCTGATGAGCCAATACACCCCCGATTTTGCTCCTGCCGATGCACCCTCGCCCCTTCATCGCCGCGTGACGCAGTTTGAATATCAGTCGGTGCTGGAGCACGCGATGGCGCTTGGGTTCGAGGGCTATTTTCAGGACCGTTCCTCGGCAAACGCCGCATACACCCCCGATTTTGAAAGGAGTCAGCCGTGACCATGTATCAAAAAAACATCACCCGTGAAGAGGTTTTGCGCTTGGCAACCGTGGCGCAGCTGGCGCTGGATGCGGGAGAAGCCGAGGCGCTTGCCGCCGATCTTAGTGCAACGCTTGCCGCCTTCGGGGATCTTGAAACGGTCACGGGCAGTGAGCCCATCGCCGAAGGCGCGCCCCTTGTGACATTGCGCGCCGACAGGGAAGAGCAGTCGCTTTCGCGCGAGGCGGTGCTGGCAAATGCCGCAGACCGCACCGACGCCGCGATTGCCGTACCCCGTGTGGTGGAGTGAGGGCGAGATGGAGCTGCTGGGATATTCGCTTGAGCGCCTGTCGGCAGAGCTTGCCACGCGCCGCCTGTCGGCACGCGAGCTGACCGAGGCGTATTTGCAACAAATTCAGGAAAACGAGCCCCGTATCGGGGCATATTTGACGGTGGATGGGGATGGCGCGCTTGCCGCCGCCGATGCCGTTGATGCCCGCCGTGCAGCGGGCGAGGAGCTGCACCCGTTGGCGGGCATCCCCATGGCGGTGAAGGACAACCTTGTCACGGCAGGGCTTCGCACCACCTGCGCGTCGCGCATGCTGGAGCACTTCGTGCCGCCTTACGATGCCACTGCCGTGGCAAAATTGCGCGCGGTGGGCGCCATTGTGTTGGGAAAGACCAATATGGATGAGTTTGGTATGGGCTCGACGTGTGAGAATTCTGCCCTTGGTACCACTCGCAATCCGCTGGATACCGCCCGTGTGGCGGGGGGCAGCTCGGGCGGCTCCGCCGCCGCAGTCGCCGCCCTTGAGGCGGCGTTTGCGCTCGGCTCGGATACGGGCGGCTCGGTGCGCCAGCCCGCCGCCTACTGCGGTCTTGTGGGTCTGCGCCCCACGCGCGGCCTTGTTTCGCGCTACGGTCTTGTGGGCTATGCCCCCTCGTTTGATACCGTGGGTCCCATCACCCGCACCGTGCGGGATAATGCCACAGTGCTTGCCGCCATTGCGGGTGCCGATGCGCACGATGCAACGGCAAATCCCCCCATATGTGACGACTTTTCGGGGGATATCGGCAAAGGCGTGCGCGGTCTTTCGCTGGCTTTGCCTCGCGAATCTCTTGCGGGGCTTTCGCCCGACGTGCGCGCTGCGCTGGATGCCGCCGTGCGGCAGTTGACGACGCTGGGCGCCCGCGTGAAAGAGGTCGCGATGCCATCGCTTTCGCACGCGATTTCTGCATATTATGTGCTGGCAAGCGCCGAGGCATCCTCGACTCTTGCTCGCTTTGACGGTGTGCGCTATGGCCACCGCGCCGAAGCGTGCGGCGATATCGACACCCTTTACCGCCAAAGCCGCAGGGAAGGGCTTGGCGAAGAGGTCAAGCGCCGTATTCTGCTTGGCACCTATGTGTTATCCAAGGAAGCGTATCACCGCTACGATCAAAAGGCACGGATCGCGGCAAGCAAGCTGCGCGCCGAGGCACTGTCGCTCCTGTCGCGCTTTGATGCGATCCTTACCCCCACAGCACCCACCGTGGCACCGCTTTTGGGCGAAAAACACGATACCGTTGTGAAATATTATTGTGATGACATGCTGACCGTTCCTGCGGCGCTGGCATCCTTGCCTGCGCTCTCGCTTCCTTACAGAACAAGCAAAGGGACATTGCCCGCAGGGCTGCAGCTGACAGGTGCGCCCTTTGCCGAAAAACTGCTCTACCGCATCGCGGCGGCGCTTGAGGAAAGTGGGGTGACGGTATGATTTACAAGGGCTTTGAGGCGGTGATCGGCCTTGAGGTACACGTGGAATTAAAAACTGCCACCAAGGCGTTCTGCGCCTGCTCCACCGCCTTTGGCGCACCCCCGAATACCGCAGTCTGTCCCGTTTGTATGGGTCTGCCCGGCGCCCTGCCCGTGCTGAACGCACGCGCCGTGGAGTTGACTATGCGTGCAGGGCTTGCCACCGCTTGCCGCGTGGCGCCCTATACCCGCTTTGACCGCAAGAATTATTCCTATCCCGATCTGCCAAAGGGCTATCAGATCTCACAGCAGGAGTATCCCCTTTGCACCGACGGACACCTTATGATAGCGGTAAACGGTGTCAAAAAACGCATCGGTATCACGCGCATTCACCTGGAAGAGGACGCGGGAAAGCTGCTGCACGAGGGTGGGCGCACGCTGGTGGACCACAACCGTTGCGGCGTTCCGCTTGCCGAGATCGTATCCGCACCCGATCTGCGCTCCGCCGATGAGGCGAAGGCATATTTGCAAACGCTTCGCACCGTTCTGCGCTTTGCGGGCGTTTCGGATTGCCGCATGCAAGAGGGCGCATTGCGCTGTGACGTCAACCTTTCGGTGCGCCGCGTGGGGTGCGCCGCGCTTGGCACGCGCACCGAGATGAAGAATTTGAATTCCTTCCGCTTTGTGGCGCGCGCCATCGAGCACGAATTCCGCCGACAGGTCGATTTGCTACTGTCGGGCGGCACCGTGGTGCAGGAAACCCGCCGCTATGATCCCGATACCGACAGCACCTATGCGATGCGCACCAAGGAAAGCGCGGCGGATTACCGCTTTTTCCCCGAGCCGGATCTCTTGCCGCTTGCGATCCGCGAGGATGAGATCGCGGCGCTCGCCGCCGATATGCCCGTGATGCCGCCCGAGCGCTGTGCGCGCTATCAGCACGCGTGGGGCGTGCCCGCGGCAGATGCCGAGATCCTATCCTCGGACCGCGCGCTTGCCGATTATTTTGAGGCGGCTGCCGCCGCCACACCCTATCCTCGGATTGCCGCAAGCCTTCTTGTGACCGAGGGGTTGCGTGCGACTGGCGCCGAGGATTTTGCCACCCCTGCTGCACCCTGCCATTTGGCGGAGCTTGCCACCCTGCTTGGCGACGAGCAGATCAACAGCTCGACGGCGAAGAAGCTGGCAGGCGAGCTGTTTGCATCCGATTTCTCCCCCCGTGCGGCGGTTACGGCGCGCGGACTGCTGCAGATCAACGACGAGGTCGCGCTTGCCGCCACCGTTGCCGAAGCCATCGCCGAAAATCCCCGCGCGCTTGCCGATTACCGCGCGGGCAAGCGCGCCGCCCGTGCGGCGCTGGTCGGCGCCGCCATGGCAAAGACCCGCGGCAGAGCCAACCCCCGTTTGCTTTCCGAGCTTTTGGATCGCGCGCTGGAGGAATAAAAAAGAGCAGACCGCATCGGTCTGCTCTTTATTTTTGGTCGTACTGATGCACGCTTTTGAAGTATTCGGAAGGGGTCATATTGGTGAACTTTTTGAAGGTGCAATAAAAATAGGAAGGACTGCTGAAGCCCAGCAGGTCGGAAATACGGGCGAACAGCTCGCGCGATAGGGTCTGCTCACGGATGATCTGCTTCGCGGCAGAGATCTTCAGCTCCATAAAAAAGCGGTTGATGGTCTTGCCCGTCGCGGCAGAGAAGCGGGTGCAAAGGTGGGTCTTGCCATAGCTGAACTGACGGCAAAGGTCGGCAATGGTCAGCGTCTTGCCCAGATTTTCCTGCATGTAAAGCACCATTTCATTGACCAGCTCGTCCGAGTAAGGCTCGGATAGGCGGAAGAGCGATCGCTTCAGCCGCGGTGCGGCGTGATCGCGCAGCAAAAGCAGCAACAGCTCCTCGAGGTGCAGCTTCATCATCTGTCCTGCGCCCTCAGGACAGTCATCGCGGGGAATAAGCCCCTCGGTGGCGGGATCGCCGTGTGTGAGATCGAACGCCGCCTCTGCCTCGGTGAGAAATTTTTTGATCACCCCACGCTCCTCGGCATTGAGGTGCAGCTTTTTCTTCTCAAGGAAGGGCATCTCCTTTGGCTTTGCAACAAAGGATACCACGCACACGTTGGGTGCGGCATCGCCCGCTGAGATCAGCTGGTGCTTTGCCATGGGCTTGTGGAAGAGGATATCGCCCTGCGACAGAAGGATCTCTTCATCCTCTGCCACGCTGATGGCAGAGCCCTTATCCACATAGTGAAATTCCCAAAAGTCGTGCGCTTCGGGCGGGCAGTGGAAGTGTTTTGAAAATTCGAAATAGTATACCGTAATCAGTTTCTCCACCGATAAAACCGACGGCAACTTATAAGGCTGATATTTCATGGCTTCAGTATAGCACACCAAGAGAACGATTGCAATCTCTTTTTGCGCGAAAGTGAACGATTTTGAACTTTTTACGGCGGATATCGTCTTGATACTTTCCGCGCAAGGGTTTAGAATGGGATTGTAGACCCCCCTAAAAATTATAAAAGGAGCAAAATCATGGAAAGATGCAGAGAGATTGCGAAGCAGATTCGCATCGACAGCGTAAAAATGACCAATGCCGCACACAGCGGCCACGTGGGCAGTATGCTCTCTATGGCAGAGATCATCGCCGTCCTTTACGAAAAGATCCTGAAGGTGGATCCCAAGAACCCCGATATGCCCGAGCGCGACCGCTTTATCCTGAGCAAGGGTCACGCCGCCGCAGGCGTGTATTCGGCGCTGGCACAGAAGGGCTTTATCCCCCGCGAGTGGCTCTCCCGCTACTACTGCGATGACGGCAAGCTGATGGGTCACATCAGCCACAAGGTGCCCGGCGTTGAGTTTTCCACCGGCTCGCTTGGTCACGGTCTGCCCGTGGCTGTCGGTATGGCAATCGCCGCACGCTATGCAGGCTCTGACCGCCGCGTATTCTGCCTCACCAGTGACGGTGATATGAACGAGGGCTCGACCTGGGAAGCCATCATGTTCGCCGCACAGGAGCATCTTGACAACCTGATTCTGATCCTTGACTATAACAAGGTGCAGGCGCTTGGCTTCTCGAAGGATATCGAGGACCTTACCCCTCTTGCTGAGCGTATGCAGCTGTTCGGCTGGGCAACCCGCGAGGTGGACGGCCATAGCGTAGAGGAGCTGTACCAGACCCTTTCCGCGGTTCCCTTTGAGAAGGGCAAGCCCTCGTTTGTGATCGCCCACACCACCAAGTGCAAGGGTATCGACTATCTTGAAAACACCGTAGAATCCCACTATCGCTTCGTGCCCGACGAAAGACTGGACGAAGTCATTTCGAAATTCTGAGAGGTAGAGATATGAGAGCTGTATTTAATAAAGAATTGTTGGAGATCGCAAAGAAGGACCCCCGCATCCATATGGTTCTTGCCGACATCGGTTACGGCGAGATCGAGCCCTTCCGTGACACCTTCCCCGAAAGATATTACAACGTCGGCGTTGCCGAGCAGAATATGACGGGCGTTGCCTGCGGTATCGCTATGGAAGGCAATATTGCCGTCACCTACAGTATCGCAAACTTCCCCACGCTCCGTTGCCTGGAGCAGATCCGTAACGACGTCTGCTACCACAACGCAAACGTGAAGATCGTCATCATCGGCGGCGGCGTTTCCTACGGTGCGCTGGGTATGTCCCACCACTCGACCGAGGACCTTGCCATTATGCGCGCACTGCCCAACATTGTGGTTGAGGTTCCCTGCGATAACTACGAGGCAATTGCCGCAACCCACGCCATGATCGAGCACAACGGCCCCTTCTACTACCGTTGCGGCTACAAGGGCGAGAAGGATATCCACTCCGGTCCCATCGAATTCAAGATCGGTAAGGCAAACACCGTGCGCGAGGGCAGCGATATGACCCTGATGTTCTGCGGCCCGATCGGCGCCGAGGTCGTCAAGGCTGCCGATGCGTTGGCTGCCGAGGGCATCAAGTGCCGCATCGTCAGCATGCACACCATCAAGCCCATCGATAAGGATGCTATCCTGGATGCCGCGAAAAACACGGGCGGCATTGTCACCGTTGAGGAGCACAACATCATCGGCGGTCTGGGTGCCGCTGTTGCCGAGGTGCTTGCTGACGAGGGCGTGATGCCCAAGAAGTTCAAGAGAATGGCATTCCCCGATGTCAACGTCGCCAAGATCGGCGGTCAGGCTTGGATCCGCGATCAGTACGGTCTGCAGGCAAACGGTATCGCAGATACCGTCCGCACGCTTCTGAAGTGAGGATACCGCTATGATGCTGGAAAATAAAAACATTGTGATCACGGGCGCAGGCGGCGGCATCGGTTTGGTTGCCGCAAAGCGCTTTGCCAAAGAGGGTGCCTTCGTCATCGGTCTTGAATTGAACGCCGCCGCCTGCGAAAAGGCGGCTGCCGAGATCCGCGCTGAGGGCGGCAAGTGCCTGTATATCGCTTGCGATATCTCCTCTGAGGAGTCGGTCGACAAGGCGTTTGACGAAATCGCCGCCACCGTTGACCACCTGGACGGTCTTTACAATAACGCCTCTGTATTCCTCAATGGCAGAGACGGCCCCCTTGCCGATATCGATCCCGCTATCTGGAATAAGGTGATCGGCATTAACCTCAACGGCACCTACTACTGCACCCGCCGTGCACTGCCGATGATGATGGAAAAGGGCGGCTCGGTGATTCACACCGCATCCTCTGCGGGTGTCACGGGCATTCCTGCCTGTGCCGCATACACCGCCACCAAGGGCGCTATGGTGACCCTCACCCGCTCGATGGCTGTGGACTACGGCAAGTACAAGATCCGCACCAACTGCATCGCTCCCGCCGCCATTGCCACCGATATGGTGAAGGCGTCGAACCTCAGCGACCCCAACTTCAACGAGCAGAAGTTCCTTGAAATGGTAACCCCCCTGCGCCGCTGGGGCACGCCCGAGGATATCGCGGCACTTGCATGCTTCCTGATGTCCGACGAGTCTACCTATCTCAACGGTAACACCATCCGCGCCGACGGCGGCATCACCGTCAACGGCGACGTGAACCGCTAAATCAAAAAGCACCGCTTCGGCGGTGCTTTTTGCTATTTATTGCAGCTTGCGTGGCGAGTGAATCAAGCCCGCCAGATAATCCAAGGAAACATTATAATATTTTGCTAATGTAATAAAATGGTGCATCGGCAATTCGCGTTTCCCGCTTTCGTACATATAATAATGCTGCTGCGAAATTCCTAAAACTTTTGCAATTTCATATTGTGATGCATCTGCATCTTCGCGCAGATCTCTTAAGTGTTGATAAAAATACATAAGGCTCTGTTCTCCTTTTTGTGCATTATACAGATTATCGCATACATACAAACATATGTGTTGAAAATAAATACAAATGTATGTTATAATATCATTAATGACATATATTTGTGTGTGAAAAGGAGAAAAAATATGAAAACGCTATTGTTAGATCTGTGGTACAACAATGTTCATCTGAACGAAAACACAATGAGAGAAAGTGCCAAGGAAAAGGAATTGACAGCACAGTTAGAGCAATATTGTGAATATATAGAAAAACTACTGCCCGGGGACAAGGCAGAAATTGTTGAGAAGTGCAAGGATTGCTTTTGGGAGCTTTTGGAGCAGACCGACCAGGAAAACTTTATCCACGGCTTTCGCTTTGGCGTGCGTTTGCTTTTGGAAGCGTTGTCAGAGGAATCATAAAACCCGTACCGTGTGCGCTTTTTGCTTTCCCCATAGGGGAAGAATGCGGTTTGAGCGTTGGTCGTTGAGATATCGCGGATTTTCAAAGCCTTCCCCTTGAGGGGAAGGTGCCGCCTTCGGCGGCGGATGAGGTGGCGCAGGTGTTTCTGTAATGATTTCATCTATACGTAAGTCGGCTTTCCCTTTGCGTGAAGCCTTTTTTCTTGACAAACCCTTGAAAGCGTATTATAATCAAGTCAAGAAAAACTCAAACGAGAGGGAAACGCTATGAAAATTGCTACCACAACCGAGGATATTGGCGCCTATCTTTCCACCGATGCCGAGCGCGTGCGCGCACTGCACGAGTGCGGCTTTGACTGTATCGATCTGTCGATGTATGCGGCAAGCGCGATGCAGGCGTGGATGACCGATGATTGGCGCGAGAGGGCAGCGGAGCTGCGCACTCTTGCAGAGGAGCTGGGTGTCTCCTTCGTGCAGGCGCACGCACCCAATACCAATCCCTTGGATGCGAACAAATTTGACGAGGAGCTTGCCGCCACCGTGCGCTCGATCGAGGTGTGTGCCGCTCTCGGCATCCCCAATACTGTGTATCACGCGGGCTGGGAAATCGGTATCTCGCGCGAAGACTTTATGGCACGTAACCGCGTTTTTGTGCAAAAGCTGCTTCCCGTTCTGGAAAAAACAGGGGTGACACTGTGCGTGGAAAACACCACCAAGCGCCACTATGAGGGTTACTACTATTTCTATGACGGCGCGAGTATGCGCGACTTCTGTGACGGGATCGATCACCCCTTGTTCGGTGCCTGCTGGGATACGGGTCACGCCAATATCGACGGCGGACAGTATGAGCATATCCTGGCGCTTGGCAAGCACTTGAAGGCATTGCACATCAACGATAACCTTGGCAAGTGCGATCAGCATTTGCACCCCTTTCTGGGCACACTGAATATCGATGAGGTGATGCACGCCCTTTTTGACGTGGGCTACAAGGGCTATTTTACCTTTGAGGCGTGCAGCAGCGCGATCCGCCACGATAATTGGCTGCATCCGCGCCGCACCTTTGCCGCCGACACCCGCGCGCTTGATCCGTCCCTTGCCGTGGCAAAGAAGCTCTGCGAGCTGACATACGTCATCGGCACCGATATTCTTTCGCGCTACAACTGCCTGGATTGAACAAAACGCCCCAAGCGGGGCGTTTTTTTCTTTTATTTTGGTGAAAATTGTGCTTGACAAACGAATAGTAAAGTATTAAAATCAATAGGTATGCAAAAATTCGTGTATGGAGGCACAGTATGGAAACTCTGCTTTGTTTATCTCTTGCTCTTTTTGTGGGCCTGATGCTCTCGCGCCTTGCCAAGGTGCTGCAGCTGCCTGCTGTTACCGCGTATCTGATCACCGGCGTTTTGCTGGGTCCCTTCCTGCTGGGTAACCTCGGCATTGGCGGCCTTGGCTTTACCAGTATGGAAAACGTCGAATCGTTCGGCATCATCTCCGACGTGGCGCTTGGCTTTATCGCCTTCTCGATCGGCAATGAATTCCGTCTGGCACAGCTCAAGCAGATCGGTAAGCAGGCAACCGTAATCGGTATCCTGCAGGCAGTCTTTACCACCATCGTGGTGGATGCCGCGCTCATTGGTCTGCACTTCATCATTCCCGATAAGCTCTCGCTCCCTGCCGCTATTGTGATGGGTGCCGTGGCATCGGCAACCGCCCCTGCCGCAACCCTGATGGTTGTGCGCCAATATAAGGCAAAGGGCCCTGTTACCTCGACCCTGTTGCCCGTTGTCGCACTTGACGATGCCGTGGGTCTGGTGCTGTTTGCCATCTCGTTCGGTGTGGCAAAGGCGCTGATCTCGGGCAAGATCGATCTGCTGTCGATCCTTGTCGAGCCCGTGCTTGAGGTTGTGCTCTCGCTCCTGCTCGGCTTCCTGATGGGTCTGCTCTTTACCTATTGCGAGCGCTTCTTCCACTCGCGCTCGAAGCGCCTTTCAATGTCGGTGGCATTCGTGCTGGTCACGGTTGCCATTTCGATGCTCAAATTCAATATCGGCTCCGTGCACGTGGGCTTCTCGTCTTTGCTTGCCTGCATGATGCTGGGTACCGTGTTCTGCAACATCTGCGACTTCTCCGAGGAGCTGATGGACCGTCTGGATCGCTGGACGGCACCCCTGTTTATCCTGTTCTTCGTCATCAGCGGCGCCGAGCTTGACCTTGCCGTGTTCAAGGATTACATCATTGTGCTGGTTGGTCTTGTGTATATCGCGTTCCGCTGCATCGGCAAGTATCTGGGCGCAAGATTCAGTGCGCAAATGGTAAAAAGCGACCGCAACATTGTCAAGTATCTCGGCATCACGCTCTGGCCGCAGGCAGGCGTGGCACTTGGTATGGCAATGAAGGCACAGGAAGGCCTTGGTGGCACCGGTGCACTGATCTCGAGCCTGACGCTTTTCTCGGTGCTGATCTACGAGCTGGTCGGACCCTTCCTTACGAAGGTGGCGCTGACCAAGGCAGGCGAGATCGATCCCGAGGGCAAGAAGTCGGCACGTCGCCGCGACGGCGATGCGTCCGCCGCGCCCGCAGAGGCTGCTGAAACCACCGTCGTTACCAAATAACATCCCCGTTTTACTGAAAGGTATTTTATGGATTCATTTCTTTTCGCCCTTGGCGCCGTCGCTCCCATCGTTCTGATGGTGCTGGTGGGTTATTTTCTCAAAACTATCGACTGGATGAACCAGCGCTTTGCCAAGGAAGCCAACAAGCTGGTCTTCCGCGTGTTTATGCCCGTGATGCTGTTTCTCAACATCTACCGTATTCAAAGCTTTGCCGATTTTGAATTCGGCTTCATTCTCTATGTTGTCATCGCACTGCTGCTCATTTTCCTGGTCTTCACGCCCCTGGTAAAGCTTGTCACCAAGCAGAAAAACCGCCACGGCGTGCTGGTGCAGGCGGCGTACCGTTCGGGCTATTCGCTCATCGGCATTCCGCTTGCCGAGTCGCTCTACGGCGCCGCAGGCGCCATTGCCGCTACGCTTCTGTCGGCGGCGGTGATTCCGCTGTTTAACGTGCTGGCTGTCATCTGCCTTGCCGATACGGGCGAGGAAGGGAAGAAGCCGAGCGTGGGTAAGATCGTGCTGGATATCCTCAAAAACCCCCTCATTATCGGTATTGCCGCAGGTCTTGCGGCGGTGGGCATCCGCGCGCTCTTCGTGCGCTGGGGCGTGTCCTTCCGCCTCGCGGATATCGGTCCCTTTATGACCTTCCTGCAGTATATCTCCAATCTTGCGATCCCGATGGCACTCTTGGTGCTGGGCGCACAGTTTGAGTTTTCTGCCGTTTCCGCGATGCGCCGTGAGATCATTTTCGGCACGGTGGTGCGCGTTGTGGTGATTCCGCTGATCTTCATCGGTATCGCACTGCTCTTCTTCCGTGATCGGTTCAGTGCCGCACACTACGCCTGCTTCGTGTCGGTCTTTGCCACCCCTGTGGCGGTGACCTCGGTGCCGATGGCACAGGAAATGGGCGGCGACGTGACGTTGGCGGGTCAGCTGGTGGTGTGGTCGACACTCTGCTCAGCGCTGACGGTGTTCCTGTTTACCTTTGTGCTGCGCTTGCTGGGCGCGTTTTAAGAAAAAGGGTGTGGATTTCCACACCCTTTTTTTGTTATTTTCTGTCGTACGAGGGGTTGTAGGCGTAGAAGTTGCGGCAATCCAGCTTATCCTGTGCAATGCGCAACGCATCGCCGAAGCGCTGGTAATGCACCAGCTCGCGCTGGCGCAGATATTTGATGGGATCGCGCACGTCGGGGTCGTCTACCATTCGCAGAATGTTGTCGTAGGTCACGCGCGCCTTTTGCTCGGCGGCGAGGTCCTCGTTCAGGTCTGCCAGCAGGTCGCCCTTCACGCCGACGTACTTCATATCAAAGGGCACGCCCGATGCCGCAACGGGGTAAAGCCCCAGTGTGTGGTCAACGAAATAGATATCCATACCCGCCTTTTTGATCTCCTCGGGCGAAAGCCCCTTGGTCAGCTGATGGAGAATGGCGGCGATCATTTCAAGGTGCGCCAGCTCCTCGGTGCCAACGTCGGTTAAGATCCCCGCGATCTTGGGGTCGTTTGCCGAATAGCGCTGGTGCAGATAGCGCATCGATGCCGCCAGCTCGCCGTCGGGGCCGCCCAGCTGGCTGATGATGATCTTGGCGTAGTTCGCGTTGGGGTTTTTGATCTTGACGGGATACTGCAGCTTTTTGTCATAGGTCCACATATTCAGTTTGCCTCTCTTTCCCAGGGCCACGGGCCTTCTGCCCAATCCCAGCACTCGGTGTTTCGGTTGCGGTAGATCGTAAGGGGCCCAAAGCGCTTTTCATATTCCTCGCGCAGCATAGCGGCAATTTTTTTGTGCTCCTCGTAATAGGCAAGGGCACGGCGGTTGTGGGGATGACCGTCAAGGTACAGCGCGACCTCGTAAAGGGCAAAGTCCTCCGCCTGCAGGCGGTGCAGCAGGGTGCTTCTGTCAAGATGGTTCATTGCATCCTCCCCGCGCCCCAGAAGGGCTTTTCCAATTCACAAAAGATCGTACCCGCGCAAAGGCCTGCCTCGGGCTCATACAGGTGGTCAAACTCCTGCAGGGGAGAGTAGACCATTGCCAGGCTGTGTCCTGCAAGCGTGGGGTTTTCGCAGTTGTCGTCCGAGCAGGCGTTGCCCTGCCGCATACGCGACGGCATACCTGCGCCCACGGGCGAAAACAGGGGTGGTTTTTGATAGTTCACGGTTTGCTCCTCGGTAAGAAATTGAGCGCACGCGCTCAATAACAGGATATGCCGCGAGGGGTATTTTGTCGAATCGCGCGATTGACAAGGGCGGACGGTTATTATATAATAGGGGTATCAAAGAAAAAAGGGGGGAAGGCGCTTGCATACCTACGATCTTTCGGGCGGCGGACTTTGCGTGCGGCTGGTTGAGGCACTGCGTGCCGATATTCTGTCGGGGCGCCTGGCGGCGGGCGAGCGCCTGCCCTCAAAGCGCTGCCTTGCCGAGCATCACGGCATCAGCGTGCAGACGGTGCAGAACGCCTATGAGCAGCTGATCGCCGAGGGGTATCTGTGCTCGCGCGAGCGCAGCGGATACTTTGTTGCCGAGCTGGAAACCCCTCTGCCGCGGGCAGAGGGGACACCGCCCCCCGTTGCTGACGAGAAGGCACCCGATTATGCGCTGGATCTGGTTGCCAACACCACCGATGCCTCGCGCTTTCCTTTTGCGCTGTGGTCGCGCCTTTCCCGCCGCGTGCTGGCGGAAGAGAAGGATTTGCTGTCGCCTGCGCCCGCGGCGGGCGCAGGCGAGCTGCGCGAGGCGATTGCCACCTATCTTGCCGAGGCGCGCGGCATCGCCGTTTCCCCCGCCCAGATCGTCATCGGTGCGGGCAACGAATACCTCTATCAGCTGCTCTTACAGCTCTTCGGGCGCGAGCGGCATTTCGGGCTTGAAAATCCGGGCCACACCAAGATCGCACGCATTTGCACCCTCTATGGGGCAACGTTTTCGCCCGTTTCGGTGGATAAAGACGGTGTTGTTACAGAGGATCTTGAGCGCCTGCACGTGGATATTCTGCACACCTCGCCAAGCCATCACTTTCCCACGGGCGTGCTGACGCCTGCCACCCGCCGCGCGGCACTGCTATCCTGGCTGCAGGGGGGCGATCGCTATATCATCGAGGATGATTACGACAGCGAATTCCGCTTCACGGGCAAGCCCATTCCGCCCCTGTTTGCTACCGACCGCAGTGGGCGCGTGATCTATATGAACACCTTCTCGAAGACCATTGCCCCCTCGATGCGTATCAGCTTTATGGTATTGCCGCCCGAGCTTCTCTCGCGCTACCGCGCGCGGCTTGGCTTTTATGCCTGCCCCGTGCCCGTGTTTGAGCAGCACACCCTGGCGCGCTTTCTTGCAGAAGGGCATTTTGAGCGGCATCTGCACCGTATGCGCACCTTTTACCGCGCGCGGCGGGATGCTGTGATCGCCGCCCTTCGCGCGGCGCCCTTTGCCGACCGCATCGTCATCCGGGAAGCGGATGCGGGTCTGCATTTTCTGGTAAAGATCAAAACCGACCGCACCGATGCCGCCCTGCGCGACCTCTTTGCGCGCGCGGGCATCCGCGCGGCATTTCTTCAGGATTACCGCATCGACGGCAAGCACCCCGACACGCATACGGTGGTCTTGAACTATTCGGGCGTCGCCCCCGACGCACTTGCCGCAGGCATCACCCGCCTTGCCGAAATGTTGTGAACATAGGCTTCCCCTCAAGGGGAAGACTAAAGAAACCTCTTGGCAAGGAAATAAACAAAAAAGGACGAGCAATGCTCGTCCTTTTTTGTTTGAAAGCCGATCAGTAGAAGGTCGCAACGGGTTGCGCGGGCTGTGAGGTCAGCGCCACGTCGGTGACGTAAAGCACGGGGCCCGTGCTGCCGTAAAGCTTGTGCGGCTCGATGCGCACGCGGGCGGTGATCATTGCCCATTCGCCGGTTTGCAGAGTGCAGTCGGTCTTGAAGTTTGCCACAAGACCACTGAAGGCAATGTCATCGGCGCAGCAGGTCATCACGTGTCTGCCCACCACGGCGGCGCGCTTGCCCAGCTGTCCGTCCCGCGCGACCAGCGCGCGGAACTTCACGGTTTTGCCGTCGTAGTCGGGCATCGCATCGGCAAGATCGCTGTAAAACAGCGCATAATCCTCGTCCTTGATCACAATGACGGGGGCGTTTTTATCAAAGGGCAGGGGATCCTCGATCTCGTCATATTCAAGGTCTCCGTCCGCGGTTTCATAGGCAATGCTTGCACGGCGGCTGATACCGCGCACCAGCTTGTGCAGTGCCTCGCGGTTTGCGCCCTCGGCACGGTTAAAGATCACGCTTTCGGTATCCTGCAGCTTGTCAAATACCAGCGAGCGCATATTGGCGTTATAGTTGCCAATGGTCGAGGCATCGGCAACGAACAGCTGCTGAAAGATCGCCCAATTATGGGGCATCGCGGCATACAGCGTTTCCAGCTGCCACATACCGTTGTATTCCACGATCACGCGATCGATCTTGTGGTTGCGCGTGTAATCGGCAAGTAGGTCAAGCGTCAGATCGCTTTCCTGTTCCACGGGCAGCTGCAGCACATTCTGTGCGGGGAACAGGGTCGGATCGTATTCCTCGATACCCTCTTCGCATACCAGCAAAAGGATGCGCGCGCCGCTGTTGAATTCGGGGTCCTCCAGGATCCCTTGGATCAGCTTTGTTTTTCCTGCCTCTAAAAATCCCGTTACCAGATAAACGGGGATCTGTTCTTTTGCCATAATTGCTCCTTATTTCAGCTCGACACCAAACAGTGCCGAAAGTGCCGCCTTATCGATCTTTGCGCCGATCACGCACAGTCTGCCGATGATGCCTGCCGATCCTTCGCGCACGTCGGGCTCGCCGGGGACATAATCAAAGTGGATCCACTTGCCGTCCACGCCCTCAACAATGCCCTTGGCGCGCAAAATCATGCCGTACTCGCCCTCGTGTACCAGCTCCGAAAGGGCGTGTGCGATCTCCTCGGCGGTAAAGCGCTTGGTGGTCTCCGCGCCACAGCTGGTAAATACCTCGTCGGCGTGGTGGTGATGGTGATGTCCGTCGCCGTGGTCGTGTCCGCAGCAGCAGTGCTCGCCGTGCTCGTGTTCGTGATGGTCGTGTTCGTGATGATGGTGGTGTCCGCACTCACACTCCTCATCCTCGTCCTCGTCGTGGTCGTGATGATGATGGTGTCCACACTCGCACTCCTCATCCTCGTCCTCGTCGTGATCGTGATGATGGTGGTGATGGTGATCGCACTCGCACTCCTCATCCTCGTCGTGGTGATGATGGTGATGGTGACCGCCGCAAACGGGGCACTCATCCTCGTGGTGCAGCTCCTCAAGGGCGGCGGCAAGGGTATCGCGGCGCTCGATGGCATCCAGCAGCTGTGCACCCGAGAGCTTGTCCCAATCGGTGGTTACGATCACGGCATCGGGGTTGTGCTCACGCAGCAGTGCCACTGCGGCGGCGATCTTTTCGTCAGAAAGCTTTGCAGTGTGGCTCAGCACCACAGTGCCCGCGTGCTTGATCTGGTCGTTAAAGAATTCGCCAAAGTTTTTCATATACATACGGCACTTCGATGCATCGGCAACCGTTACCGCACCGCCAAGCACCAGGCGCTCCTCGCCCACGTTTTCCACCGCGCGGATCACGTCCGACAGCTTGCCAACGCCCGAGGGCTCGATCAGAATGCGGTCGGGGTGATAGGTGTCCAGCACCTCTTGAAGGGCGGTCTTGAAGTCGCCCACAAGGCTGCAGCAGATGCAGCCCGAATTCATTTCGTTCACCTGAACGCCCGAATCGGCAAGAAATCCGCCGTCGATGCCGATCTCGCCGAACTCGTTTTCAATCAGCACCAGCTTCTCGCCCGCAAACGCTTCAGCGATCAGCTTTTTGATCAGCGTGGTCTTACCCGCGCCGAGAAATCCCGAAAAAATATTGATCTTGGTCATGTTTGTTCTCCTTTATTTTTGGTGCATCAGCGGTTTGAGAGAATCGTACAATGCACGGTATGTAATATAATTCTTGTCATATGCATCGCGGTGTTCGCCGTTGGGCGTGTGCGTGCGCGTGATGCGGATACCCGACACCGCCTCGTCAAACGAGGAAAAGACACCGGTTCCCACACCCGCCAGCAACGCCGCGCCGTACGCCGCGGTTGAAAATGCCTCGGGCACCTCGACGGTGCAGCCCGTCACATCTGCCTTGATCTGTGTCCACAGGGGGCTTTTTGCCGCACCGCCCGTGGCACGCAGGGTGGAAAATACCGCTCCCGCCTCGCGTGCCGCCTCCAGATTGTGGCGCAGGGCGTATGCCGCCGCCTCCAGGTTAGCCCGGTAAAAATGCGCGCGGGTTTTGCTGTACGTCATACCGTAGTAAACGCCCTTGGCATCGGGATCCCACAGCGGGGTGCGCTCGCCTGCAAGATAGGGGAGCAGAATCAGACCGTCCGCACCTGGGGGGATTGCCCCTGCCGCGCGGTCATTCTCCGCGAAATCGGCACAGCCGCCCTCGAAGGTGTCAGAGAACCAGCGCAGGATGGCGCCGCCGCCCACCGTGCCGCCCTGTAAGAGATAGGAATTCGGCACAACGTGACGGCAGATGCAAAGGCGGGGGTCAAAGAGTGGCGTGTCAATGCAGATGTTCATACCGCCCGACTGACCGCCCAGCTCCTGTACCTCGCCCGTGCGGATAATGCCCGCACCCAGCGCATCACACGCGGTGTCAAGACCGCCCGCCACAACGGGCGTGCCTGCGGCAAGTCCTGTGGCAAGTGCCGCCTCGGCGCTTACTGCTCCCACGATCTCGTGCGGGGCAAACAGGGGGGGCAACAGCTCCGCACGCACGCCTGCCTCGCGGCACAGGTCAAGATCCCACACGCCCTTTTTAAGGTCGATGCAAAGCATACAGCCCGATTGCGACAGGTCCTGTGACAGCTTACCCGTCAGGCGGAAGATCGCAAAGGCATTGGATTGCAGGATCGCCGCCGCCTTTTGGTAGACGTCGGGCAGATAGCGCTTGTACCAAACAATTTTGGGGAAGGTAAAGCCCGCCTGCAGATCGCACAGCGCGTGTGCGCGGATGCACTCGTTGCCAAGCTGCTTTGTCAGCTCGGCGCAGATGTCAGCCGAGCGCGTGTCCATCCAGATGGGGGTGGGGCAAAGCACCTCGCCCGCGTGATCCACGGCAACCGCCGCCCAGCTCTGACCGTCAATGCCGATGCCCGCAATTTCACTTGCGGGTATTTGGGTTGTGGTAAGCAGTAAGCGCGTGGCGCGGCAGATCGCCGCCCACCAATCGTCAGGCTCCTGCTCAACAAAGCCGGGGGCGGGGTAGAAGGTGGGATATTCTGCCGAGGTGACCCCCACGGGGCGGTTGCCGCCTGATGCTTCAAACAGCGCCACCTTCACAGCAGAGGTGCCGATATCAATTCCAAGTAAATACTGTTTTTTCATAGTTAAAATTTCGCCTTAATATAGAAGGTCTGCAGGGTTGCATACGCCTCGTCACACAGCGCATCGAAGGGGAGCTTTCTTTCCTCTGCCTCTACCTTTTCGGGGACAGGGCGGGTCTTGGGGTGGCGGGGGGTAAAGACGGTACAGCAATCCTCGAAGGGCAAGATCGAGGTCTCAAACGTGCCGATGCGGCGCGCGATCTGTACGATCTCTTCCTTGTCCATACCGATCACGGGACGGAACACGGGATAGCGCGCCATCGCGTTGGTTACGTTCAGCGCCTGCATGGTCTGCGATGCCACCTGCCCCAGGCTCTCGCCCGTGATCAGTGCCTCACAGCCCTTTTCGGCGGCAACGCGGTTGGCAAGCTCCATCATATAGCGGCGAAGCAAGAGGGTAAAGTATTCCTCGTCGCACGCCTTTACCAATTCCTCTTGAATGTGTGTCAGCGAAATGACGTGGACGTTCATGCTGCCCGCCCAGCGTGCCACCTCGGCGGCAAGATCAAGCACCTTCCCGCGCGCTTGCTCGCTGGTATAGGGCATCGATTCAAAGTAAAGAGCCTCCAGCTTCACGCCGCGCTTTGCCATCATCCAGCCTGCCACGGGCGAATCGATACCGCCCGACAGCAGCAACAGTCCCTTGCCGTTGGTGCCAACGGGCAAGCCGCCTGCACCGTGGAACTGCCCTGCGTGCACGTAAGCGGCGTGCTCGCGCACCTCAACGCGCACGGTGATCTCGGGGTTGTGCACGTCCACCTTCAACCACGGGCATACCGAAAGGATCGCGCCGCCAACAGTGGCGGCAAGCTCGGGCGAGGCGAGAGGGAACTGCTTGTCCGAGCGCTTGCACTCGACCTTAAAGGTCTTTTTGCCTGCAAGGAACGCGGGCAGATAGCTTTTCGCCACGGCAAGGATATCGTCAAGCGTTTTCTCGGCAACGGCGGCGCGCACCACGGCGGCAAGACCGAACACGCGGCGTGCCGCATCAAACATACCGTCAAGATCGGCAAGCTCGTCTGCGGGCTCGATCACCACGGTGCTTTGCGTGTGGGTGATATGGAATTTGCCAAAGGTAGAGGCGCGATAGCGCAGCTCGCGCGCCAGCGTATCCTCAAAATATTTGCGGTTGCCGCCCTTCAGGACGATCTCGCCGTATTTACAAAGCAGAATTTCTTTCATGGTTGCCACCTCGTGCATCAAGTATCTAAATTATTATTATATCACCATTTGATAAAAAATTCAAGACTGCGTGCGCGCTTCGACAAAAAACGGTTTTTCCGCATACACTGACAGTGGAAAAATCTGTGAAAACCGCATCCCCGTGATTAAAAGGCGGCGCTTGTGCGGAAAATAGAAGCAGCGGAACCAAAACATAGAACACGGAGGAAATAAAATGGTGACCACCGTCAAACGCGGAGATATTTATTATGCCGATCTCAGCCCCGTTGTGGGGTCCGAGCAGGGGGGTCTGCGCCCTGTGCTGATCATACAAAACGACGTGGGCAATAAGTATAGCCCCACCGTGATCGCCGCGGCGATCACCTCGCGTATGGGGAAGACCAAAATGCCCACACATATCGACGTTTATGCCGACCGCGCGGGTCTTGCGCGCGATTCAATCGTGCTGCTGGAGCAGATGCGCACGCTGGATAAGCGGCGCCTGCGCGAAAAGATGGGACATCTTGACGAGGACGTGATGCGTGAGATCGATAACGCCATTGCCGTCAGCCTCGGGCTTGTTCCCCACGGCGCACGCCTTTCTGTTGCCCCTGCCGCGCCCGCGCGGCGCTTTGCGCCAGCAGCAGCGGCTGCCGCCGCTACTGCCCCGCCTGCGGCGGGAGCGGGCGCACCCCCCGCCGCCGTTGCCAAGAGCGATGCGCCCGAAACGGCAGGGTGAAGCATGCAAACCGCAAAATAGAAAATCGGGAAAGGCTCCCTTGCCAAAGGGAGCTTTTTCAGCCTTTCCCGTCAGGGGGGAAGGTTTTCTTGATCCCTTGGGCGAACACAACTTCACATTCGTTCGCTTTTTATTCAAATTTTGGCAAAGGGCTTGATTTTTTTCGCTGTATTGGTTACAATGATATATGATAAAAAATATCAAAGGAGAAACCGTTATGGCTCTTGTTACAACCAAAGAAATGTTCAAGAAGGCATACGAGGGCGGCTACGCCATCGGCGCTTTCAATATCAACAATATGGAGATCATCCAGGCAATCACCGAGGCTGCCGCTGAGGAAAGATCCCCCGTTATCCTGCAGGTTTCGGCAGGTGCGCGCAAGTATGCAAAGCACGCCTATCTGATGGCGCTTGCCAAGGCGGCTATCGAGGATTGCGGCGTTGACCTTGCACTGCACCTTGACCACGGCGCAGATTTCGAGATCTGCAAATCCTGCATCGACGGCGGCTTTACCTCGGTTATGATCGACGGCTCGCACCACTCGTTTGAGGATAACATTGCCCTGACGCGCAAGGTTGTTGAGTACGCACACGAGCGCGGCGTCGTCGTTGAAGGCGAGCTGGGCGTTCTTGCCGGCGTTGAGGATGACGTCGTTGCCGAGCATTCGTCCTACACCCGTCCCGAAGAGGTTGAGGAATTCGTCAGCCGCACGGGCGTTGACTCGCTGGCAATTTCGATCGGTACCTCGCACGGCGCTTACAAGTTCACCGCAAAGCAGTGCACCCGCAATGCCGAGGGTATCCTTGTTCCGCCCCCTCTTCGCTTCGATATCCTTGAGGAGATCGAAAAGAGACTGCCCGGCTTCCCGATCGTTCTGCACGGCGCTTCCTCGGTTCCCCAGGAATTCGTCAAGGAGATCAACGAGCTTGGCGGCAAGCTGCCCGATGCCGTTGGTATCCCCGAAGAGCAGCTGCGCAAGGCTGCCAAGATGGCGGTTTGTAAGATCAATATCGACTCGGATATCCGTCTCGCTATGACCGCAGGCATCCGCCGCACCCTCGCCGCCGATCCCGCAGGCTTCGATCCTCGCGGCTACCTGAAGGTTGCCCGTGACGAGGTGAAGAAGATGGTCAAGCACAAGATCGTTGACGTGCTCGGCTCGAACGGCGCTCTCGATCGCTAATAAAAACTGTCAACGGGGTCGCTTTCAGGGCGACCCCGTTTTTGGAAAACATATGATTTACCGTGAACGATACAACGTGCGCTGGCACGATACCGATGCAAAGCGCGAAATGCACCCCACCGCCCTGCTTGCCTATATGCAGGAAACCGGCAACCGTCAGTTTCAAAGTGCGGGAATGCCGCTGGATGGCATTCGTGACGAAAAGGGGGTCGGCTTTCTATTAAGCCGCATCAGCCTTGAGGTCGTCGAGCCCTTGCACGCCTATGAGGATATCGAGGTGGAGACCTTCACCTGTCCGCCCCGTGCCTTTACCTTTCCGCGTGGCTTTCGCGTGCTGCGCGACGGCAAGGAGGTTGCCCGTGCCATGTCGCAGTGGGCGCTGGTCAGGGTCGCCGACCATACCCTTGTGCGCGCCGCCGATGCCACCGATATTATGGTGTTCGGCGACGAGCAGGAGCTTTCGATGCAGCAGCCGCTTCGCTTCCGTGTGCCGCAGGAGATCGCCTTCAGCGCGGTCGGCACGCGCCGCATCGCCTATGCCGATATCGATTACAATATGCATATGAATAACACCAAATACCCCGATATGCTGTGTGATTTTCTGCCCGATCCTCTCGGCACGCGCATCGTGGGGTTCACGCTTTCCTACAATCACGAGGCGGCATACGGCGACACCCTGACCGTTTCGCGCGCCGACGTGGGCGATGGCACGTATTACTTCCGCACCCATAAGGACGACACCCTTTGCCTTGAGGCAATGGTGAAGACAGAAATCATATAATTTAACAAAAAACACCCGACATTGTCGGGTGTTTTTTGTTTTAGGGGAATTTGACACCACAAGTGGTGCTTCCGTCGGAACAAACTAC
>JBGVCY010000121.1:0-8507 GCA_045119135.1 Eubacteriales bacterium
GCCGCGCTTGAAGTCGACAACGCCGGGGCTGGCAACGCCGATTGCCTTGATGTCGGCAATGGCGATTCCCTCTTCCTCGCAAAGGCGCTTGCAAAGCGCCGCAATATCGTCTACGATCTCCTCGCCCGAGCGTGTTTTGGCGTTGGTGGGAACACTTCCCTTACGAACGATTTTATAATTTTCATCAACCAATCCGACAGCAATATTCGTGCCGCCAAGATCTACGCCGATTCGATACATATAGGTACCTCATTTTGGTATTCTCCGTTGATAGCCGACTATCAGCGGGCAAATTTATTATACTACATCTTTTGGGGACTTGTCAAGGAAAAGAAGGGATTGTCACCGTCCCTTTCCAACTCCCAAGCCGAGGGTATTCCGCTTTCTTATAGAATACCCGTTATCGGCTTTTTTATGTTGTCGGTAAGCGCACAGCGCATCAGTCGTTTGCTGTCGATTCCCTCTTAATTTCTCTGACAAAAGCAGACAGCGTCGATTTTCCGCTTCCGCTGTATCCGTTCACGGCAATTTTCAAGGTCATCTCTCCTTCCCGAAAAATAAAGATTGACATTTTCAAAAAAAGCGGTAGAATAAAGATAGTACCGATTTGAAAGCGAGGTAACGAAATGGAAAAATACGCATGGAGCGGCAGAATTGCCGCAGGCAAGAAAGCCGAATACATCAAGCGCCACGACGAGATCTGGCCCGAAATGGTCGAGGTTCTGAAGGCGGCAGGCATTAAAAACTATACCATTTGGAACGTAGGTGACACTCTGTTTGGCTATTACGAGTGCGAACAGGGCGTGGCATACGCCGCCGAGGTGCAAAAAAATTCACCCGTGGTGGCACGTTGGGATGAATATATGAAGGATATCCTCATTATGGAAAAGGATCCCGTTACGGGTGCTCAACCCCTGCTTGCCAAGGTCTTTGAGCTCAACTAAAGGGAAAAATCGGTCTGGCGCGGCCGACCGATTTTTTATTTTGCCTCGCCTTTGCGCACAATCTCCAGCGCTTCGGTCAGGCTGCTTGCCGTGGTGGGCAGCAATGCTTCGTATTCGGGGGTACGGTAGTTGCCTTTTCGGTAAAGACCCGTGGTAACCATAATGCTTCGCACACCCACGCCCATACCCGCACGCACATCGCTGACCTTGTCGCCGATCATATAGGAAGCGGAAAGATCAATGTTCAGCTCACGTGCCGCGCGTTGCAGCATACCGCAGTTTGGCTTGTAGGAAATATGGTTCTCCTCGGGCAAATGCGGCGCGTAATAAATGGCATCAAAATGAATCCCGTGTGCCCCCAAATCGCTGATGATCTGTGCATTGAAGTGGTGCATCTGCTCGCTGTCGAAAAGCCCCTCGGCAATGCCATTTTGGTTGGTAACGATCACAAGATGGTACCCGAGCGCTAAAAAGCCTTGCAGTGCCGATACGGTATCCGAAAAATACTCCAGATCTTCGATTTTATGGGTTTTGTTTTTGTCGTAATGAATCGTACCGTCACGGTCAAGGAAAATCACCTTTTTGGGCGACTTATCGGCAAGCGCCGCCTCATCTATGTAATCGACAGGGCAAAGTTCGTTCAAATTCATATCCTTCACTTTCTCCTTTTTATTCTCTTCTCTGCTCAGCAAAAACACCGCCAGCAGGATCAGCACGATGCCGCATACAGCAGGCACCGTCAGTTTTTCATCCAGAAAGGCAACACTGAAAGCCGTTGCCGCCATAGGCTCGACAATTGAAAGTGCCGATGCCGTTCCCGCAGGAATCTCACGCAGTGCCACAGTGTAAACAAGATATGGCAAGGCAAAGGTAACAATGCCAAGGCCCAGCGCCACAGGAATCGTAAGCGCAGGTTTTTTCACCACGCATTCCGCCATTTGCCACGGACGGCTGACGGCAAGTGCGATCAGTGACATCATCAAAGCACTGTAAAAGGTGGTGGTCAGCGATCGGCATCCCTTTTGCATCGCAATGCGGGTGAAAATATTGTAGGAAGCATAGCACACGCCTGCAAGAAGACCCAGCAAAAGTCCAGGGACATTCAGCGAAACGCCTCCTGCAACGCCCGACACCAATGCGCATCCCGCAAGCATCAGTGCGATTGATATCCCCTTAAACGGGGTGAATTTTTCACCAAGAAACGACACCGAAAAGATCATCACCAGCACAGGGGCCGTGTACATCAGCATTACGGCAACGGAAACCGAGATGACACGCATTGCTGCAAAATAACTGAAGCAGGTGCCAAATAGCGACACACCGCTGCAAAGAAACAGAAGCAACTGTGAACGTGTAGCTTTCAGCCAATCTCTGTGGCAAATCAGCAGATATCCAAGCAACAAAAGGGTGGAAACCGTGCCGCGCAGGGTCGTCATATGCAGTGCCGTAAAGCCGTAAGGGGCAAGAATGTGCGAAAAAATGCCCGATGTTCCCCAGCATATACCCGCCAAAATCACAAGCAATATCGCTTTTCTCTTCATGTTTCTCCCCCCTTTCGGTCATAATGGCATTATAGCATTTTTGGCGCGGAAATTCAATAGTATTTATCAACAATTCTATCGTGTTATCAATGAAAAAAAATGGCGCGGCAACCGCGCCATTTTTCATTGCGATATCTGTCCGTCCGCAGCAGTTGCCTGCGGCGCCTTTAATGACAGTGCATTGGTTACCAACGCCACAAGGGAAAGCAGTAACAGCGCCAACGGCAGGATCAGGGACAACGGATCGGCAAAACCGCTATCTGCGATGGCGGATACCAGCAGCGCCGCGTGGCAGATGTTATATGCCACATCAAACAGGATGCATATAAAGGCAGGCAAACGCTTGTTGGCAAAGGTATGTATGGCCTTCAGGATCAACGGCACCACACCAAACGCGGCATAAAGAATGCCCAATATCAGCAGCAGTGCCATTGCAAAAGCGGAAACAGCAGCGCCAAGACCACCGCCTTGCTCTGGCAGGGTGACAAGATCCACCGCCGAGCTGATGGCGATAGATGCGCCTGCTACAACAAAAACAAAGTAACAGATCAATGTGACAATGCAAAGTGTTCTTTGCTTTTTCATATTATCCCTCCCTTTGCTTCGCCCTTAGTATTCTGAGCGCCTTTCGGTATTTCTGCACCCGTTTTTTTACCCCGTCATCGACCATATCAAGCCGCGAGATATCGCAGTTGTGCTTCAGATCGGCAATCTTCACACGCCGCGCAATGGGATTTTCGGCAATTGCACGTACGTAATCCATATAATCGGTCTTAGTGTCGTGTGTCAGAAGCGAGAGCGCCTCGATCACCTCAGCAGGAAAGCCCATCCTTGCCATTTCAACAAGCGTCATCCCACTGTCCTCTACCACATCATGCAACAGCGCACACACCGTTGTCAGCTCGTCGGGCATCTGCTCGGCAAGATGAAAAGGGTGAAACACATAGGGCGCGCCCGCCTTATCCAGCTGATCCTTATGTGCATCAAAGCACACGTGCAATGCTTTTTTGGTAAGCGGTGTGTAGATCATATATCTCTCCTTGATTTAATTTCCTGCTTCATCATATCCTTCACGGCATTGTATACCGTCAGATAATCGTTGGTCAGAACGGTATCAATGCCCATTTCAAGATATGCGCGCGCCTCATCGGGATCATCTGCAAAGAAAACGTTGCAACGGATACCCTTTTCGTGCGCCATTTTCACACTTTCGTCATCAAAATAAGGCTTGATCAGCTGTATCTTTTCGGCGCCCAGCGCAATGGCACTTTCCACCATCATTGCACCTGCGCGCGCCTCGCGCACGCCGTTCCAGCCAACGCAAATGGCAAGATCGGGCGCATATGCCCGCAGTGCAGTCAATGCCCTCACGCTGGTCGACATGAAATAAACATACTGCTCGCAATCGTATTTACGGATCAGTGCCACGATCTCTTTGATCATCAGATCCTTGAAGTCGTTATCCCAGATCTTGACATGGATATTCATCACCACGCGACCTGCGAATTTTTGTAATATCTCCTCAAACGTGGTGATTTTCAATCCTGCAAATCTCTCGCCGTGCCCCGCGCCGAAATCGAGCGCCAGCAGCTCGTCATAGGTTTTCTCGTAAATTTTCCCCGTGCCGTTGCTGACACGATCAAGCGTTGCATCGTGGCAGGAAACCAGCACGCCATCTGCGGTTGACCACAGATCAAATTCGATCTCCTCGGCGCCCATTGCCACTGCCGCGCCAAAGGCGGGCATCGTATTTTCGGGCAGTGCGGCGCTGAAGCCACGGTGCGCACACAAACGCGGATACGGCATCAGGCGGTCTGGCAACACCACTGATGCACCTGCGTTGCGATATAGCCACGGCCTGCGCCCTTCCTCGATATATTCATAGTGCGCCTTCGGCACGCCCATATGTCCTGCGGGCTTGTAATACTTGACACGGGGGTCAATTTCACACACACCAAGACCCACGTCATTTTTCATATTCAGCAGAGTTTTGCCATTCGGTGCCACCACCATACTGCATCCGCAAACCGCCGAATCCGCGCCCAGCGAAACCGAGGCGCGCACCAGATAGGCGTTGGTGTTATAGCAAAGGAATTTGTTGATGATCGAAAGCGCCTCGTGCGTGTCGGTGCGCTGCAACGCACAACCAATGATCAAATCCACACGCTCCCGCGCGATACGTGCGAAATTCTCATAAAAATAGAAATCATAGCAGGTCAGAAACGCTACGCGCAGACCTTCGACCTCAAGCACGTAAGGCTGATCAAACTCGTAACTGTATGCCACATCCAGCTCGTGTCCGCCCTGGGCATCGGTTTTCACCTCACTGGGTGCGGGATGTGCCTTGAAATAGCGTCCGATAACGTTACCCTCGCGGTCGATAGCGTGTGTGGTATTTCTCACCCCGTCAGGGGTCTTTTGCCCCGCATTTACAAATAGCAGCGCGTGACAGCGGCGCGCGGTCTCGCGCGCCTTTTGCAGCAAGATCTCATTATACGCATCCACTGCGCCGTAAAAGCCCGCCTTGCCCTGGACGTCGGCAGGAGCATCACTGTACTCGGGCAGAACGATCAGATCCATCGTTTCGTCACAACGGTCAAGCAGAGAAAGAAGCTCCTCAAAACAGGATGCAACATCCTTTTCATCAAACGAGTAATGCGGTTGAAGCACGCAAACCTTCATCGTTTACCTCCCAACCATTCCTCAAAAAATGTACTGCGAAAGCCGTTTTCCGCAAGACGTGCAAAGGTGGCATCCAGCTTTTGCTCGAAATCAGGCTGGTAGGCAGAATAATCGGCATAAAAATATTGCTCGTGAATCATCACCTTCACAAAATCGCGATCGGCAAGCGCCGACAGCTGCGAAAGAATCTCCTCGGTAGAAAAGCAATTCAGCACAATGTCAATGCCCGCATACGCCATATCATTACGCACAACAATCTCGCCCTTTCGGATCAGATCCCCCTCAACGGGGGTGGATTGGTAAGAGCTGCGCGGCTTTTCCATTTTGCCGTAAAGCCCCAACAATCCTTTCACTCCGCTATCTTGTAAAGCATTGATTCCCTGCTCGGTTGTGCGACAGCAATGCACCGTCGTGGTAAGCCCCAGCGACTTGTCGGATGCAAAGCGTCGGATTTCGCGATGCACGTTTTGACAGTCGGTAAGCACCTCTTCGTACCCAGAATGCTCGTACGGGTAGGCGTTTTCCAACCTTGAATGAAAGGAAAGCTTCAACCAATCGGCATTGTCTATCCACTCTTGCTGGTAGCGATCGGTCATTTGCGAAAGATTGAAACCCGGCATTTCATAAAACAGATTCAGTTGCACCTTCAATCCGTATTTTTGATGCAACCGGCGATAAACACCCAGATACGGGTGGTCAAAAATGCTTTTATATGTTCCTTCGGTCAATTCTTTGAAAAATCGAATGTTATCGTCAACCGTAAAGCAAAACTGTTTCATTTCTTAAAATATTCCTTTGTTGTATTTTCCAACAGCATACGTCAAAAATGTTTACCTATACCACGGAATTTACCGCTTTGATCACAATTTCTCTTTCCTGCTCCGTTACGGGCATTGCAAAATCATGGAAGGTATTGTGGGAGATATCCTTTTTTGTAAGCGCTTTATACCAGCAAAGCGCCAGCAAGTATCTACCCGCTCCCAAAGATGCATGGAAGGTGTCTCTGTGTATCTGTTCAATGCCCATTTCAACAGCTTTCATCATGGCTTCACCACAAGGTATGATGCCATCCGCCTTGATCTTCCGTGCTGCCTTTCTGTAAGAATCGCAAATGGCAGAAAGCATCTCTTTGGACGAGGTAAAATCCAATAAGCTCTTCAGCTTTTCGCTTCCGTCCTCATACGCCCACGTTTGATGGATCAGAATTTTGGCGTGCGGACAGTATTTTCTCACGAATCCCGCAAGCGATTCTATGTACGGCGAATACGTTTCGTATCGTCCGCTGAAATGACTTGCCTGCTGTAACGTGATAAAATCCCAATCATCACTTGCAAGTGCTTGTCTGATCGAAACCTTGATGCCTGTTTTTTCGCCGTTGAATTCAAAATCGTATGCGGCATTATCATCAAGCATATTGAGATAATGTCTTTGCAAAGAGCAGCCGCCGATATAGAGATTTACCGTTTTCAATTCCACGCCATCCTGCTTTGCAAGACGGTGCAAATACTTTTGTGCATCCTGCGAAAAGCTGTTTCCGATAGATAAAACTTTCATTTCTGACCCCTCTAATGCTTTCAATTTTTTATTCAAGGATCTCTCAATTATTTTTCTTCTCGGCAATATAGCGCAGCAGCAGATCGGGAAAATTGACCGTCATTCCGTTCGCGCCTGCGTCGTATACCTTCTTCATGATCGCCTCGTCGGTGATACCCCAGGCGCGCACCGAAAAACCGCGTACGTGCCACTTTGCCACGTTTTCGGGGGTAACATCCCGCCCATGCGGGCAGATTTCGGTGACGTTCATTGCCGCGAGTTTGTCAACAAGGGCATCATCCACCGTCTCTGTCAAGTAGCCGACGCGAAGCGGGGGGGCGTATGCCTTGACGTTTTCTAAGCGGTGGAGCTCAAAAGCCGTAACAACGGTTTTTTCTGCGATACCGTAGCGGAAGATGAGGTCTGCGACTTCTTTCTCGATGCCATCCGCCTTAAGCTCGATGGCAAAAGTGATGTCCCGATACGCGAAATGCGCGAAAAAATCCTCCAGCGTGGGAATCTTATCGTGCAGATCTCCTTTTTTTACAAGGAGCTTTTGCAATTCGTCATACGTGTAATCTGCAATGCTTCCTTCCGCTCCCGTCACGCGCGTGAGCGTCTCATCGTGAAAAAGGACAAGCAAGCCGTCGCGCGTGCGGCGCACGTCTGTTTCAATGCCGTTTGCACCCATCTGCATGCCCATATAGAACGCCATCATCGTGTTTTCGGGGCAGTAGTGCGACGCCCCGCGGTGGGCATAGATCACAAAATCGTTTTGCTTCACTTTATTACTCCATTCATACGCTATATTTTCTTGTCAGACAAACGACGGACTCAACGTGTCCCGTTCGGGGGAAGAGGTCAACGGGGGTCACCTTGTCGGGGTGGTAGCCCAGCGCCACAAGGTGGGCGACGTCGCGCGCGAGCGAATCGGGCGAGCAGGAGATGTAAACAATGCGCGGCACCTCACGCGCGGCGAGAAATTCCAGCAGCTGCGCGTCACAGCCCTTGCGGGGCGGATCCAGCACCACCACGGCGGGCGACAGCCTCCCGCGCGCCGCCTCTGCTTCGGCAAGCAAGCTCTCGGCACGGGCGGCATCGCCGCAATAAAAGGTCGCATTTTTCACCCCGTTACGGGAGGCATTTTCTTTTGCACATTCCACGGCAGAGGGCACGATCTCAATACCGATGATCTCGCCCGCGGTATGCGCCATGGAAAGACCGATCGTGCCCGCGCCGCAGTAAAGGTCAAGCAAAAGCCCCTTGCCCGAAAGCCCTGCGCGCTCGGCGGCAATGCCATACAGCAGCTCGGTGGCATCGTGATTGACCTGATAAAAGGATGCGGGGGCAATGCGAAAATCAAGACCGCACAACGTATCCTCAAGATAGGGCTTCCCCCATAGGGTGCGGTATGTATCCCCCAACACGACATTCGTTTTGCAGGTGTTTGTATTCAAAAGCACAGCACTGACGGCAGGAAATGTTGCGGTCAGCATGGCTACGTATTCTTCTTCATCAGGCAACGACTTACCGTTGATCACGGGACACACCATAATTTCGCCACTGCCCTTGCCGTGGCGCAGGTAGAGATGGCGGAAGAGCCCCTTTCCCGTTTCCTCATCATAGGCGCGCACGCCGCGCGCGGTGAAAAATTCGCAGGTCGCACGCAGGATCTCGCCGAAAACAGACGGCTGCAGGGCGCAACCGTCAGCTGCCACCACACGGTGTGTTTTCTGCGCAAAAAATCCCCCGTATAGCCCCTTTTTGCTCTCGGCAATGGGGTATTCCGCCTTATTGCGGTATCCTC
>JBGVCY010000122.1:0-9536 GCA_045119135.1 Eubacteriales bacterium
ACCGCCGCAGGGAATTTCGCGGCGAGCGGGCGCTGATGGAGCGTCTGTTGGCATTGCCGAATGTGGTGATTCATCCCGATCGGCAGGTAACACGCATCCACGGCGAACAGGCGGTCACGGGTGTAACGCTGACGGGCGCCACGGTCGAGAGTGAGCGCCTGTCGCTGGAAGGGGTATTTATCGCCATCGGGCGTGTGCCCCACAACGAGCGCTTTGCGCGGTTGTTTGCGCTTGATGAGCGCGGCTTTGTTTTGGCGCGCGAGGATTGCGCTTGCGGGGGCGGACTTTTTGCGGCGGGGGATACCCGTGCCAAGGCAGTGCGGCAGATCAGCACCGCCGTATCTGACGGTGCAGTTGCCGCCGAGGGCGCAAGAATCTATTTAGAAAAGAATTTTACTTGCCAAACGGGGGCAAGTGTGGTATACTGAATATATCATTTGTAGGGGGTATGCCAATATGATGAAACGAACAGTCGCGCTTTTCTTGGCGTGCCTTTTGCTTGCTCTGCCGCTCACGCTGACCGTTACCGCCGCTGAGCCGAATGACAAACACGTAGCGGCGGCACAGGTCGCCGTAACCGAGGCGCTTGGTAAAGATACTGCAGGTGCGGCAATCGCCATTTTTGCAGATGGCAAGCTTTCCATGCTTGAGGGGTTTGGCTACGCCGATATCGGAAACGGAAAAGAAGATTCCCGCACGCTTGTCACGCCGGAGACCGTGTTCGAGATCGGTCGGCTGTCGGGCCTTTTTGTGGCGCTTGCCGCCTTCCGTCTTGCCGCCGAGCAACGTCTTGATCTTGATGGCGATATCGGGCGCTACCTGCCCGCCGATTTTATGGAAAAGCTGAACCTTGAGGATAAGGTTTCTGTTCGACAGTTGCTTTGCGGCACGGCAGGCTTTGAGGGGCGCACCTTCGACCTGATTTTCAAAAACGACGCCTATTGCTTTGACTCCTTGGAAAGCGCTCTGCTTGCCGAAATTCCTAGGCAGATCAGCGATGCCGGCGAATACTATTCCTATTCCGAATTCGGCATCGCGCTTGCCGCCTTTGTGGTTGAGTGGGTGTCGGGCAAGCCGTATGAAACGTATGTGAATGAAGCAATCCTTTCGCCGCTTGGGATGAAGGGGACATACCTGTTTGCCACCGCCGATACCGTGATTCCGCACCTTGCCAAAGGACATCTTTCGGCAGGGGAAGGGGAGTTTTGCGTGGCTAAGGGAGATGGCAGAAGTTATTTCGGTCTCTATCCTGCCAATGGTGCACTGTCAAACGCCGCCGATCTTTCTGGCTTGCTTGGCTTTTTGTTGGATGGCAATGAATCCGTCCTTCCCGATGCCACACGCCTTGCAATGCTTGCAAGTATTGCGGAAAGCGGTATTTTCCGCACCTCAGCCCCCGCGCTGACGGTGGCGGGTGATGCGGTTGGTGTGAAAAGCGCAACGGGCAGCTTTTCTGCTTCGCTTTGGATGAATGTTGATAGGGGTCTTGGCGCGCTGGTGCTTTGCAACACCGCCGACAGCACCTTGCTTGCTTTTCCGGAAACTCTTTGCGGTGCCACGCTTGGTACCGTTGTGGCGGCAACCGAGGAGTTGCCCGATACCGATAGCTTTGAAGGTACTTACGCCACCGCCGCCAGCGAGCGACATAGCTTTGTTGGCAGACTTTGGCGCAAGGATCACGCCGAAAAGGCGGAAGCCAACGAGGATGGCACGCTTTCCTTCCTTGGTATGCGCCTATATCAGATCGCGCCCGGTGTTTTTGGGGATGCCGATCGGGGCGATGGTGTTGCCATGGTGCAATTCATCACCGACGATGACGGCGATGTGACTGCTGTTGTAACCGCAATGGGGGATACCTATCTTCCGCTTGCCTTTTACGAGCACGGCATTGTGGCAATGGTGCTGTTTTATCTGTTACTTGCCTTTGCCGCGTGGTTTTTCTTCGCGGGACCTGTGTCACTGCTGCGTTGGCTTGCCCGTCGGCACGATCACGACAGTGGCGAGGGCTTCCGCCACGTTCTGCCCGATTTGTTGGCGGCACTGATTTCGGTCTTTGTGCTGATCCAGGTCTTTGTCGCGGTACAGTGGGGCGGTGCGGCGCTTGCTTCGCTCTTTGGTGCGATGGTAGTGCTTTTGCTGTTGGTCGGCATCGGCGCACTGGTATCCTATACCTTTGCCATCGTGACCTCTCTGACCGATAAAAAGATCTTCAATCGACAGATCCGCACGGCGATTTTGTTTGTGATCTATGTGCTGTTGATCGTATTCTGGGGACTTGTCCCCGTATAAAAAAGAAGGCGCTTGCCTTCTTTTTTTGCGAATTATTGTTGACAACTCAACAAAAATATGGTAGAATATAGAAAACCAAACCAAAAGGAGAAGAATCATGAGAGCCAATCATTTTGAAGTGTTTTCCACCTCTATCGCACAGCTGATCAAGGCGGTGCAGTTTTTGAAGAGCCGCAAGATGGCGCAGTATGGGCTGAAGGGAACAACTGCCCTTTGCCTTTGCCAGATTCTTGATAGCGACGGGGGATTGACCGCGGGCGAGCTTGCCGAGCAGGGTGAGATCGACAAGGCGCAGGTGTCGCGTTGTATGGCCGAGCTTGCTGAAAAGGGCTTCGTTGTTCGCAACGATGGGGAAGGTCGCCGCTATAAGCAAAAATATCAGTTGACTGCCGAGGGTCGCGCCGCCGCCGAGGATATTGCTGCTGCCGCACGCCGCGTGCAGGAGACCGTCAGCAAAAACATTTCCGATGCGGATCTCAATGTGTTTTACCAAACACTTTACAAGCTTTGCGAAAATTTCGCCGCACTCTTGGAAGAAGAAACCGAATAAAGAACAGCGCGAGAGAGACTCTCGCGCTGTTCTTTATTCGGCGGATGATTCGCCCGACATAGAAAAAATGCACCGCAAACGCGGTGCATTTTTTGTGTGAATTATTTCAGCTTCGCAAGAGCGGCGGCAACGCCTGCGCGGTTCTCGCGGTACTTTTCAAGCTTGGCGCGCTCAGCATCCACCACGGCGGCGGGAGCCTTGGCAACAAAGCTTTCGTTGGCAAGCTTGCGCTCGGCGCGTTCGATCTCGCCGTCAAGCTTTTCGAGCTCGGCGGTAAGGCGTGCCTTTTCCTTTTCGGTGTCCACCAGATCACGCATCGGCAGGTAAACGGTTGCCGAATCGGTTACGATCTGCACGGCATCGTCAGCCGAGATTACATCGGCAGTAAAGCCTTCCGCCACGGCAATTTCGGAAGCAGAAGCCAGACGGCGGAAGAATGCCTCGGTGCCTTCACCAAAGCTTTCGGTGTAGCGGGTCGCAATAAAGATCTTTGCCTTGCGCGAGGGGGCAACGTTCATTTCGTTGCGGCGGGCGCGGATGGCACGGATCACGGCGATCACACGCTCCATATCTGCGGCGGCATCGGCAAAGTCAAGCGATGCGTCGGGGGCAGGGTAATCGGTGATCATAATGCTTTCGCCGGTATGAGGCAACGAGAGATAGATCTCCTCGGTGATGAAGGGCATAAAGGGATGCAGGAGCTTCAGGATGCCATCCAGCACGTAAGCGATCACATTCTGTGCCACAAGGTTGCCCTCGGTATCCTTTTCCGAAAGGCGTGCCTTCGACAGTTCGATATACCAGTCGCAGAAGACATCCCAAACGAAGTTGTAAAGATTCGAAAGGGCAATGCCGATCTCATAGTTATCCAGCGCCTGACGAACGCCCGCAACGGTGCGGTTGTATTCGGTCAGGATCCACTTGTCCTCGGGAGCCAGCTTTGCATCTTCGGGCAGTGCGAAGGCATCAATGGAGAGATTCATGCGCACAAAGCGAGATGCGTTCCACAGCTTGTTGGCAAAGTTGCGTGCCGCTTCGATCTTTTCGTCCGAGAAGCGCATATCGTTTCCGGGTGAGTTACCCGTTGCCAGCGCAAAGCGCAGGGCATCTGCACCGTACTCGTCAATGATCTGCAGCGGGTCGATGCCGTTGCCAAGCGATTTGGACATCTTGCGACCCTTGGCATCGCGTACCAGACCGTGAATCAGCACGGTATCAAAGGGCTCAACGCCCGTGTATTCCAGCGCCGAGAAGATCATACGCGACACCCAGAAGGTGATGATATCATAGCCCGTCACCAGCGTATTGGTGGGGTAGAAGTAATCAAGGTCTTCGGTCTTGTTGGGCCATCCCAGCGTCGAGAAGGGCCACAGTGCCGACGAGAACCAAGTATCCAGCGTATCGGGATCCTGGCGCATTTCCTTGCCACACTTGGGGCATACGGCGCTTTGCTCTTTGGTGACTACCAGCTCGCCGCAGTCGTCACAGTAGAAGGCGGGAATGCGATGACCCCACCACAGCTGACGCGAAATGCACCAGTCGCGGATGTTTTCCATCCAGTGGAAGTAATTCTTTTCAAAGCGCTCGGGCACGAATTTGGTACGACCCTCGCGCACGGAAGCAATCGCGGGCTTGGCAAGGGGCTCCATTTTGACGAACCACTGCAGGGAAACGCGGGGCTCGACAATATCGTGACAGCGGTAGCAGGTACCAACGTTGTGGGTGTAATCCTCAACGCGAATCAGATAGCCGCCTTCCTCCAGGTCCTTGACGATGGCACGGCGTGCCTCGAAGCGATCCATACCCGCATAGGCAGGATAATCCTCGGTGATTTTGGCATCGGGGGTCATCACGTTGATAACGGGCAGATCGTGACGGCGACCCACTTCAAAGTCGTTGGGGTCGTGTGCGGGGGTGATTTTCACCACGCCCGTACCGAAGTCGGTTTCCACGTATTCGTCGGCAACCACGGGGATCTGTCTGCCCACAAGGGGAAGGGTCAGCATCTTGCCCACGAGGTGCGCATAGCGCTCGTCGTTGGGGTTTACGGCAACGGCGGTATCACCAAGCAGCGTTTCGGGACGGGTGGTAGCCAGCTCCAGATAACCGGAGCCATCGGTAAAGGGATAGCGGATGTGCCAGAAATGACCTGCCTTTTCCTCGTATTCAACCTCAGCATCCGAGATCGAGGTCAGGCACTTGGGACACCAGTTGATGATGCGCTCGCCGCGATAGATCAGTCCCTTGTTGTAAAGGCGCACAAAGACCTCTTTGACCGCCTCGGAGCAGCCCTCGTCCAGGGTGAAGCGCTCGCGTGTCCAGTCGCAGGAAGAGCCGAGGCGCTTGAGCTGCGAGATGATACGACCGCCGTATTGCTCCTTCCACGCCCAAGCGCGCTTGAGGAACCCTTCGCGACCAAGGTCATCCTTGGTAACGCCTTCCTTGCGCATTGCTTCAACGATTTTGGCTTCGGTTGCGATCGAGGCATGGTCAGTGCCGGGCAGCCACAGGGTGCAGAAGCCACTCATACGCTTGTAGCGGATGAGGATATCCTGCAGAGTTTGGTCAAGGGCGTGACCCATATGAAGCTGACCCGTAATGTTGGGGGGCGGGATCACGATGGTATACGAGGGCTTGGTTTTATCAATGGTGGGGGTAAAGTAACCCTTTTCGCACCAATTTTTATAAATGCGCTCCTCAAACTCGCCGGGGGCGTAGGTTTTCGGCAGCTCGTGCAGTTCGCTCATGTTTGTTAGACCTCCGCGTAAAAATCTACATAGATAATATAGTTTAACATAAAAGTATGAAAATGTCAACGCGTTCAACGGCAAAGACAAGAATTTTTGCAAAGAAAAACGAAAAAAGAAAAATATTTGCAGAAATATTTAAAGAAACCCCTTGACAACGGCTTTTGCTTTTGGTATAATATCACCGTTGCCCGCACAAATGTGCTGCTATAGCTCAGCAGGTAGAGCACGTCATTGGTAATGACGAGGTCATCGGTCCGAATCCGATTAGCAGCTCCAACAGAAAAGCCCCACCCGATCGGGTGGGGCTTTTCTGTTCTTGCATTTTCTCCCCGATTGTGTTAAAATATAATCATTGACAACAAAGAAGGGAATTTTCTATGCTGGATACCATTGTAGCTTCAATCAGTAATGCGCTTTACAGCTATGTGCTGATTATTCTTCTGATTGCGGGTGGATTGTATTTTACAGTGCGCACGCGTTTTGCACAGTTTCGCTTGCTTGGCGCGCAGTTCCGCGCCGTTACCGAAAAGCCTGCTGACGGAAAAGGTGTATCCTCGTTCCAGGCGCTGATGGTCTCAACCGCTTCGCGCGTGGGTACGGGTAATATCATTGGTGTATCGACCGCCCTTTGCCTTGGCGGCTTTGGCGCGATGTTCTGGATGTGGTTGATTGCCATCATCGGTGCGGCATCCGCTTTTGTAGAAAGCACGCTGGCGCAGATCTATAAAAAGCGTGGCCCCGACGGCGCTTACGGCGGTCCCGCCTATTACATTGAAAAGGGCATTGGCTCGCGCAAGCTGGCAATCGTGTTTTCTATTTTTCTGATCCTTACCTACGGCTTTGGCTTCAATATGCTGGCATCCTATAATCTGCAATCCACCTTCTCGGTGTATCCGTTCTACGATCCGAAGCTGTCGCCTTGGATCATTGGTCTTGTGCTGGCAGTGCTGGTGGGCTATTGCCTGTTTGGCGGCGGCAAACGCATTCTGCAGGCAACGGGCGTGCTGGTGCCCCTTATGGGTGTTGCCTATATTCTTGTGGCACTGATTGTTATGTTTATAAATATCACCTCGCTTCCCACGGTGATCGCACGCATCTTTGCCGATGCCTTCAACTTCCGTGCTGTCTTCGGCGGCCTTGGTGGCTCTTGCCTGATGTACGGCATCAAGCGCGGCTTGTTCTCGAATGAAGCAGGTGTTGGCTCCGCGCCTAACGCCTCGGCATCTGCCGATGTCGCTCACCCCGTCAAGCAGGGCCTGGTGCAGGTGCTTTCGGTCTTTATCGATACCATTCTTGTTTGCTCTGCCACAGGCTTTATGTGCCTTTGCTCGGGCGTTGAGCCCACTGCTGCTATCTCGGGTGCACCCTTTGTGCAGGCATCGCTTTCTGCCACGCTTGGCGGCTTTGGCCCCGTGTTTATCACCGTTTCGATGGTACTGTTTGCCTTTACCACACTGCTTGGCAATCTGTATTACGTTGACAGATGTCTGTTTTATATCATCGGTCACGCCCCGAGCCGCCTGACCCGCTACATTTATTATATCGTGGCATCGCTGGTAATTTTCCTTGGAGCTGGCCTTACCGCCGATCTGTTGTGGAACATTGCGGATATCACGATGGGCGCGATGGCATTGATCAATATTCCTGTAATCTTTATTCTCGGCAAGTACGCTATCCGCGCACTGAAGAATTATGAGCAACAGAAAGAGCAGGGCATCGAGCCCGTATTCCGTGCGAAGGATATTGATCTGCCGCACGACGTGGATTATTGGCAATAAAAAAGCGAGGGGGCAACCCCTCGCTTTTAATTCTGCTGCGGAATTTTCTTGCGAACGATTTTGTCGTAATATATTGATTTCTTGAACGATTTGTGATATAATGTCACATAATACGCTTTTTTGTTAGATTGAAAGCGGAATTTCAAGACAAGGATGATAACAAAAGGTGCTGAATTTTCTTCTGTCGATCGCAGACGGGGATAACCGCGAAAAGGTGCAATATCTGTACGACCGGTTCCATGATGATATGCTGCGCTTTGCCAAATACAGACTTCGCCTTTGCGATGCGCCAAACGTTGATGAAGGAGCGCAGGACGTTGTGCAAAGCGCTTTTTTAAAGCTGACAAAATATATTCATTCGGTCGATTTCACCCTCAGTGAGGGGGAACTGAAATCCTATGTATTGGCTGTCGTTGCAAACGAGGTAATGAACTTTGTTTCCAAAAACGAAACGACCGACGAGCTGCAGGGCGATATGCCCGATGAGGATTTTTTTGCGCGCATCCGTATCGAGGAGCGCTATCGCGAGGTTACCGATGCCGTACAAAAGCTGGATGAAAAATACAGCCATACCATGCTGTTGCACTATTGGAATCATTTAGAGGTCAAGCAGATCGCCGATATGATGGGGCTTGCCGAAAAATCGGTTTACACCCGCTTGGAAAGAGGAAGAAGGCTGCTGCTTGAACTGCTGGAAGGGGGGAAAAAGGATGGGGCAGAATGACAGAGAGCTGTTTGGCAAAGCGCTGCTTGAGGCAATGGATGCGCGTTATACCAAAGAGCTGTCGCAATGCGATGAGAACGCTGATTGCAGCGAAGAGCATCGCCGCAACATGCACCGCATCGTTTCCCTTGGAGAAGCCAAAGCAGTTCCTTCCAAGTCCCCCAAGCGACCTGCGGCAAAGAAATTCGGCAAGCGGCATCTGGCGATCATTGTGGTTGCCGCCGTGCTGTTGATCCTAACCCTTACTGTAGCTGCCACCCGCAACAGCTTTTCCAAGGCTGCGCATTCCTTCCGTGGGGATAAGATTTATATCAAATACGATACCGATCATATCGCAAATGTGAAGAAGGAAATTGAAGAGCGTTATGTGCTTACCTTTGTTCCCGAGGGCTATCAATTGACGGAAACGACCGAACGAAGAAACCATGTTTCTTATCAATTTGAAAATACCCAAGGCGATCTGTTTGTTTTCGATCAGAGAACGCTTGGCATTACCACGTACCTTGTTGGTATTCAAAACTGCGATTTTTTCATTCACGAATACGGCGGTTATCAGCTTTATACATTCTTCTGCGAGGATTCCACCCAATGTATATGGAGAAATGAAGCATACGAGTTTGGAATATGGACAAGCGTTCCACTCTCGGAAGATCTGCTCAATGACATGATAGAGAGTGTTACACGCGAGGATCTTTGTCTCGAGAGTATTTGCAAATAAGATTTTATATATTAACGTGAAACATTTCCAGAAAGGAGCTTTCATTATGAAAAAAACACTTGCTGTTTTGTTTGCTGTCCTCTTAATCTGCGGTTTGTGCATTCCTACCTTTGCAGCTGCTGTACAGCCCGATGTAGAACCGCTTTTGCAAGAGGAGACTTCCACAAACTTTCTGTTTGAGGTGTACGATCCCAACATAGCAGAGGTGACGATCATCTATAATGGAACGTCCACGTTTGCACAAGCTGAGGTAGAGGTGTATATTGAAAAGCATGTTGTCGGCGTGTTTTGGATGTCCGTTCTGGTAAACGGAAGCGATAAGTGGACGGCATCCTCGACAGAACGCTCCGGTACCTTTTATCAAACGACAACCGTTTCGGGAGAGGGATTGTATCAGGCAAGATGCTTTTTGTGGATCACCGATCAGGATGGTACCACCGAATTGATCAAAGAGACTGTCGAATGCGACTATGCAGGCTAAAAAATAAGAGACGGGAAACCGTCTCTTATTTTTTTAGCAGCTCCGAGGGGAAAGCGCTGTCGGTGATGATCTTGTCCATTTCCGATAGGTGTGCCAGACGGCAGAAAAATTTTTTCCCCACCTTGCTGGCATCACACAGAAACACGCGGCATATGGCGCGTTGCATCGCCACACGGCGCAGTGAGGTCTCTTCTTCAGAGGCATCGGTGATCTCGCCGTCAAGCCCCAGCCCCTGGCTTGAAAAAA
>JBGVCY010000123.1:0-4569 GCA_045119135.1 Eubacteriales bacterium
ATAATGCGCGCCAGCTCGCCGCCCGAGGCAATGCCCGAAAGAGGCGCCAGCGGCTCACCGGGGTTGGTGGCGATACAGAAATCAATGCGGTCAGCGCCGTTTGCGCGGAATTCGTCACAAGCGCTTACGCGCACCTCGAATTTGACCGAGGGCATATCCAGAAAAGCAAGCTCGGAAAGCACACGTTCTGTCAGCTCCTTTGCGCCGACAATGCGTGCCTTGTGCAGGACATCGGCAAGCGCCGTGACCTCTTGCTTGGTACGCTTCAACTCAGCCGTCAGCTCTGCCTCGGCGCCGTCAAGGTCCTCAAGCATAGCAAGCTTTTCTGCCGTTTCAGCGCGGAAGGCAAGGATGGCGGGAATATCCACGCCGTATTTGCGGCGCAGCTTGGTGATCAGGTCAAGTCGCGCCTCGACACGGTTCAGCGCCTCAGTAGGATCGCCATCAGTCCCCTCAGCAAAATCGCGCGCGGTATTGGCAATATCCTCAACCTCATAGCGCATATTCATCAGCTTCTCAGAAAGCTCGGCTGCCGCAGGAATTGCCCCTGACAACCCTGCCATCGACTGTGCGGCACGCTCCAAGATCAAGGTAGCGGATGCCTTTTCGCTGCCGTAAAGAATCCGGTAAGTGAATTCCGATTGTTTTGATATTTTTTCGGCATTTTGCAGCTTTGTGCGACGGGCGAGTAAGATTTCTTCCTCGCCATCCTTCAGGTGTGCGGCATCGATCTCGCCAATCTGAAAGGCGAAAACATCGCGCATACGCGCCGCCTCAGCGCTGTTTTTCTGCAGCTCGGCAAGCTTTTTCTCTGCCTCGCGCCAAGCGGTGTATGCCGCGCGGTATGCGGTCATAGTCTCACCGAAATCGATCATCGAATCCAAAAGTGCTTCCTGATGCTCGCGGCGAAGCAGCTGCTGATTATCATTCTGTCCGTGAATACTGATCAGATAGCCCGCCAGCTCGCGCAGAATGGTCTGTGTCACGGCACGGCCGTTCAGGCGTGCCTTCACCTTGCCGTCGGCGTGCAATGTGCGCTGCAATAGCAGCTCGTCCTCGGCATCAAAGCCAACCCCTTGCAAATAGGAGCGACATGTCTCGCCAACGTCGGTAAACACCGCGCTGACGGTTGCCGTCTCCTCGCCTGCACGCAACAGCTCGCGCGCGGGGCGCGCGCCAAGCAGAAAGCCCAGCGCATCGATCATCACCGATTTGCCTGCGCCCGTTTCGCCCGTAATGACCGAAAGACCGCCCGAAAAATCGATGTCCAACGATTTGATGACCGCTACGTTCTCAATATGAAGAGAATCGAGCATCCGATCAACCTGCCTTCATCATGGTGCGAATACGCTCGCTGAAGGTCTTTGCCGCACCTTCGTTTCTGGTGGCAACAAGAATGGTATCATCCCCCGCCACACAGCCAAGCACCTCGGCAATGGTCAGGGCATCAATACCGCTTGCCACTGCGTTGGCAAGACCGGGATAGGTCTTGATCACCACAAGATTCTGTGCATATTCTACCGAAATGATCGATTCGACCAGAGCGGCGTTGAATTTGACACCGACAACGGTATCCTCGCGCTTGGGCGCTACGTAACGGTGCGTGCCCTTGCTGGTCAGCACCTTGGAAAGCTGCAGCTCACGAATATCGCGCGAAATGGTCGCCTGCGTTACGCTGAAGCCCTCGACCTGAAGGCGGTCGATCAGATCATCCTGCGTTTCAATGTGATAACGGTTGACAAGCTCAAGTATTTTCTTTTGTCTGTTGGATTTCATAACGATACCTCAACCATTCATTTTTTTCTGTAATCTATCGTAAAAGCTTCCGCTCTGAAGGCGAATAAGGCGTGTAGTCATAGCGGCGCGGGTCACGCGTACCGTGTCTCCGCGATAAATTTCGATATTGATGCGTCCGTCGATGGTCAGATACAGCATTTTTTCACGCTGGCAGACGTTTTTGATATCGATCACGGCATCGTCGCGGAACAACAGCGACCGTGCCGAAAGCGAGTGCGGGCAAACGGGAGTCACGCAAAGGCAGGGGAGCTTGGGGTCGGCAATGGGACCGCCTGCCGACATGGAATAGGCGGTGGAGCCCGTGGGGGTTGCTACAATGATACCGTCAGAGCGATAGGCAGAGACCAGCTCTCCGCCCTCGTAAAGCTCAAGATCGACAACGCGCGAAATGGAGCCATTGGAGATAACTGCATCATTCAGCGCAAAGGATTCGTTGCGCACGCCGCGCTCGGAAAGCACCGAAACCGACAGCATACTGCGCTCATCAATGCGGTAATTCCCTTCGATCAGGCGGGAAAGCAGAGAGATTTCACTCATTTCAAGCTCGGTCATATAGCCAAGATGTCCCATATTGATGCCAAGCAAGGGCTTGCCGAGAGGTGCGGCACGGCGTGCGGCATCCAAAATCGAGCCGTCGCCGCCCAAGACGATAATGACATCAGCCGCCTCAAAGATTTCTTCGGGGGACAGATAGATGTACTCGCGGCGGTTTTTGTGCATACGGAAAATGCGGTCCTTATTCACGGATGGAAGCAGGACCTCTGCACCGCCGATCGCAAGCAGCTCCTCTGCCACGCGCATTGCGGCATTGGCTTTATCGTAAATGTTGAAATTGGTGATCAGTGCGATCTTCATCTGCACACACCTCCTTCTGAAACAAATTTTTCTATGTCAAGTGTTACATTGCGCGTGGGGTCGCCGAAACGCGAAAAGCACGCCAGATATTCAATATTTCCGTCACCGCCTGTAATGGGAGAGGGGGCAAGCCCCGTACAGGTAAGTCCTACCTCGCACGCCGCCGTCAGCACGCGGTGCACGGCAAAGGCGCGGTCACGCGGTGAGGTAACAATGCCCTTTTTATTCAGTGCCGCACGGCCTGCCTCAAACTGCGGCTTGATCAGCGTGATCGCTTTGCCTTCAGGCAAAAGGATATCGCCAAGACGGGGCAAAATATAGGTCTGCGAGATAAAGGAAACATCCATCACGGCAAGATCAAAGTGCCCCACATCAAGGGGGGAGAGCTCCCGCGCGTTGTAATGCTCGATATTGATCACACGGCGGTCGCGCAACAGCTTTGGGTGCAGCTGTCCCACGCCACTGTCAATCGACACAACGCGCGCGGCTCCCGACAGCAAAAGGCAATCGGTAAAGCCGCCCGTTGAGGCGCCGATGTCGATCGCGCGCATACCCGTGGGATCGATTCGGAAGGTGGCAAGCGCCGCCGCCAGCTTTTCCCCGCCCCGACCCACAAAGCGCTCGTCGGTGACGGTGATGCTTGGTGCATCCGTGATATCAAGCGAGGGCTTGTCTGCCACACGTCCGTTTAGCGTGACCGCGCCTGCAAGAATCAGTCGCTTGGCACGCTCGCGGCTGGGGGCAAGCCCTTGCTCGACCAGGTAAAGATCAAGTCTCATGATACAGGAAGGAACAGCGGGAAGAGCCAGAGCTGACAGATAAACGCCATCAGAATACCAAGCAGAGCGCCTGCCACGACCTGCGATAGGGTATGACCGAGAAATTCGGAAAGCGTGATCTCGCTGAATTTCTTCTGCTTTTTGGCAAGCTCCTGCGAAATGTCGTTGATGACCTCGGCGTGCTTGCTTGCCTCAAGTCGGATGCCAGAGGCATCGCGCATAACAACAATGGCAAGCACCGCGGCGACTGCGAAAATGGCAGAATCGTAGCCGTACAGAATACCGCAGGAAAAAGCGGTGGCGCACACTACGGCAGAGTGGGAACTGGGCATACCGCCGCTGCCGAAGGCAAAGCGCAGAAAGTCGATTCCCTTTCTGTATTTCGGCGAGGCAATGACCTTGATGATCTGTGCCAAAAACCAGGAAGCGATACCACAAAGCAGAACAGGATTGGTAAAGAAGTCGGCAATGTGTCCGCCAACCGTGGTCCAGAAGGTTACAAAGCTCATACTCAATTCTCTCTTTCTATCAGATAATCGGCAAGGGCAAGCAACATATCGTTTTCTGCCACACCTGCCAGCGCCGTCTTCGCCTCATCGGTGACACGAATGGCGTAGCGACGTGCTTCGTCAATATCAAAATAGGTCAAAAAGGTTGTTTTCTGCGATTTCTCGTCAGAGCCGACACTTTTTCCAAGTGTTTCGGTATCGGCAGTGACATCCAGAATATCGTCAACGATTTGGAAGGCAAGTCCGATGCCCTTTGCATAGGCAACGGCGGCTTGCGTGCGCGCATCGTCGCGGGCAAGTCCCGCGGCGATACAGCCAAGCTCGGCACTGACGGCGATCAACGCACCTGTTTTGTGTGCGTGCAGCTTTAACAGCTGCTCCAGCGACAGCTTCTGCTTCTCGCCCGCAAGATCGATCACCTGACCGCCGATCATGCCAAAGGCACCTGCCGCCGACGAAAGCGCCGAAACGGCATCGCGCACAGCGCGATCGGAAACTGCGGTATTCGAGGCAAGCACGCCAAAGGCACGGGTCAACAGTCCGTCTCCTGCAAGGAGTGCTGTCGCCTCATCAAATGCTTTATGACAGGTGGGTCTTCCGCGGCGCAGATCGTCATCATCCATACAGGG
>JBGVCY010000124.1:0-23099 GCA_045119135.1 Eubacteriales bacterium
ATACTGTCCCTGCTGGATCGATTGCGGGCTCATCATGGCGCCTGTACCAAGAAACAACACCCGTTTCAGCTCTTTTCGCGCCATTTTGGGTAGCAGATACGAGGCAAGAACCGCCGCCGAGCATCCGCATCCCGAGCCACCTGCGTGGGTATCCTGCGTTTCGCGGTTGTAAATCATCATACCGCAATCGTTATAGACCTCGTCGATATCGACCCCCTCGGTCTTCATCAGCTCGCACAGGATCGATCCGCCCTCGTATCCAAGGTCACCGGTCACGATCAGGTCAAAATCCCCCGGTACGGTATCGGTTGCGGCGAAAAAGCGTAGCAGCGTATCCGCGGCGGCAGGCGCCATTGCCGCACCCATATTGGCGGCATCGCGAATCCCCTTTTCCACCACAATACCGGGGCAAACGCCCTTTACCAGTACATCGCCCTCGTCGGGAGCACCCACCAAAAATGCGCCCGCACCCGTTACCGTCCACTGTGCGGTGGGGGTGCGCTGTGCACCATATTCGATGGGCGAGCGATATTGGCGCTCGGCAGTACAGTTGTGTGATGAGGCGATCGCCACACCCCGTCGCAATGCGCCGCCTGCCACCAAGAGTGATGCCAGCATCAGCCCCTCGGCGGCGGTGGAGCAGGCGCCGTACAGCCCGAAATACGGCACGGTAAAATCCTTTAATCCATACGAGGCACCGATGCACTGATTCAAAAGATCACCCGCGAAAATCGCATCCACATCCTCCTCGCGCAGCTCTGCCTTGGCAAGCACCGTATTCATCGCAAGGCGTTGCATTTCCGCCTCCGCTTTTTCCCAGGTCTTTTGTGCAAAGCGATCGTCGGCACTGTGCAAATCAAAGCAATCGCCCAGCGGACCGTTTTTTTCCAAGCTCCCCACTACCGATGCGGCGGCAATCACGCCGCATTCGAGGGGGATCCACGTGTTTCGCATACCGTAATACCCCTTTTGTCTTTTTCCTTATTATTCCTCGCTTTCCCCCACTTATGCAAAAAAGCAACTGCCGAAGCAGTTGCTTTTTTATTTCAAGAAGCGCAGGCGACCTCGCCAGCGTACAATATAGGCTGTGATCAGACGTGTCAAAGCGATATCATAAAGCAGGAAAACGGGCTCCAGCGCAAAGACAAGCCACCAATATTTCACCCATTCGGGGGGGATTTCGACCAAAACCACCTTGAAGGCAAGCAGTAGCACAAGACCCAGAACAAGGTTGAATACCAAAAACTTTGATACCCACGCCAGCACACGTGGCAGGTGTCCCTCAAGCGCCGCCTTGACGATGGGATAGTATCCCGCAAACAGAAAATAGAGCAACGCCGCGCTTTTTTGGGGCAACAGCAACAGCGCCAACAGCGAGGTAACGCCCCAGATCAGATAGGGGTAGGGACCGCGCAGCTCGATCACGCCGAACACCACAAACAGCGATGCGATCACCGCCATAGAGATATCCAGCACCTGCACCAGCGACCCGATCAGCAGCGTAACGACACCAAGTGCCGATACCACTGCCGCCATCACCATGCGGCGCGTTGTTTTTCGTTCTTCTCTTCTCATATCAGCAGCAAGGAATCAGGTCGCCACCCATGCATTCGCAGCAGCAATCGGCACAGATCAGCGAGGAGCACATGTCACAATCGCAGCAGCCCGACGAGCGACCCGTTTGGTATCCGCCGCCGTAGCCGCGTGCACGCTCGTGCATTTTTTCCTTAAAGGTCCAATATTCGTTGTTGGTGGGCTCCATACGGTATGCCGTATCAAAGGAATACTGTGCATCCACGTAAAAGCCCTTGTACATTTGTACACAGCCCATCAGGAAGTGCCATTCGGCACCGCGGTCACTGTCATCGATTTCGGCAAGCAGGCGTTCTGCCTCGCTGATATTGCGCGCATTGATGCAGTTGCGGATCAGCGTAAATTTTTCACGCGCTTCCTCGGAATAGTTGGTATTTTTATAGGACGTACCCCCAGGATTTGTGCCAAAGCCGCCGTAAGCGCCGCGTTGACTGCCGCGATTCTGCGCGCCGCCGCGCGGATCGTCATAGGTGTAACCGCCCGCATTTTGGCGGTCGTCGCCAGCGGCACTGCCCGTGGCACCTGCCGCACGCATCTGCTGAATTTCCTCGTATGCGGCATTGACCTCTTTCATCTTCTCGCCAGCAAGGTCGGCAAGATCGGTATTGTTATAGCGGTCGGGGTGGTATTTGCGCGCCAGGTCGTGATAGGCGCGCTTGATCTCCTCATCGGTGGCGGTGGGAGATACGCCAAGAATCTTATAAGGGTCGTTACGCAAGATTTGCCTCCTTCGGCTTGCCGTACAGCACCTTTCGCGCTGTATCGGGCATACCAAGATACAGAATATTCTTTAAAATCTCATACCGTGTGGGGTCTTTTTCGTGATCAATCAGATCGAACGCCGTTTCCATATCCGCAAGGCAGGAAACCAGCGCCGCCTCAATGCTTTGCTTCTCTTCGGGTGCGGGCTCGCCGCCAAAAAGCAGTAAGAAGGGATTGAAACGCTGTTTGCGTGCATCGTCGGCAAGATCATCAAGGGCATCGACCATGTAAATAAATCGCCCCGTCTGCCGCCCAATGCGGCGTGCGATGCGCGCCGTGCTATCGTCAAGACCAAAACTGACAATATCGGCAAGCAGGTCGCCAAAGATCAGCGCGACCTCATCCACCGAGGGGCGCTTTTCCTTTTCCTTCTCCGAAAGGCGAGAGAGATGCGCGCGCACGCTATCCGCCAAAGCAGGCAGGCGCTTGCGCGCACGACGATAGGCGGATGCCACATACAGGCGGCGCAAGCGCGCCTTCAAGCGGCGCCAGCCCCGCTCGTCAGCGATATCGTCACGGCACTTTTCGTACGCCAGAATGGCGGTAGCATCGGCGCAATAGCGCAATTGGTCGTTCAGCTCCATCATCATACGGGGGTGAAAGGGGTGCATGATACAGCGCCTTTTTTGAAAGGTGGGCTTCTCGCCCGTCAGCGCCATACGCATATTGACCAGAAACGCAAAATCGTAGCTGAGCAGCATGCGCGAGCACTGTCCCGTGCATTTGCCCATGGCGCGGCAAAGTCCGCAATATGAGGCACGGTAATATTCATATTCCCGCACGCGCAGGTCGTCGCGTGCCGTTTTGATATATCCGAACATTTATTTTCACCTCATTTTATCATACCGCATTCCAGTGAAAATTACAAGTACAATTTGTGAATATCTCCAAAATTTACATTCGGAGTGCGCTCTATCAAAACCCCGCCGCGATACCGATCGCGGCGGGGTTTTGTTATGCTTCCTTCGGCGGCTCTGCCGCAGAAAGACCGACGGCGCTGTCAACAGGCATGGTAAAGGCAATGCCCTGTCCCGGGGTATTCAGTCCCACCTGCCCATAAAGTGCGTGCAGGATGTCGTCCTTCAGCTTGGCAGGCACCAAGATCAGCACAACCTCTTTTTCGGGCTGAATCGAAATCTTGAAAAAGGTCTCTGCCTCTTGGTTTGCGGTTCCGCGTGCGCTGAACACCGTACCGCCCTTGGCACCGTATTCGCGTGCGGCGCTCATCACCACGTCACTGAAGCCCGTGTTGACGATGCAAACGATCATTTCATATTTAAACGTTGCCATTTGTCAGATCCTCCTTCACCGCCTTGCGGTTATTGCAGAAAAAGCTGTAAAGCGAAACGCCGATCATGCCACTCATCGGCACGGTATAGGCAATGCCCTTTCCGTTTTTGATGGTTTTAAAGCGCTCATCCAGCGCCGCCAACGCCGCTTCGGCGCGATCCTCGCGAACGATGCTGAAAATCACTGCCTTACCGCTGTCCTCAAGACCCATCACGTGCAAGAGATCCGAGCCTGCCGTACCGCGCCCGAGGGCACAGAACTGCATATTGACCTCAAAGGATTGCAACAGATCCATATAAAAATCCGCCTTGTCGCGATTGACAATGGTGATCAGCAGCTTCAGCTTTTGCGGTGCGGTCTTGTGCTCTGTTGTCTTTTTTGCACGCGCTGTTGTCGGTCTTTTAACGACCCGTTTGACGGTTTTCTTTTCCGTTTGCGGCATATCCGCACCTCCTTTTTTGAAATTTACATAAAGTCGATGATCTGCTCGTCGTCGGCATCCAGGATATTTTTCATCATAATATTATCGCGCACCTTGCGGGTCACAACGGCACGAAAGCCCATGATCTGGATGGTAATGAGAGGTGTCATCGCAACCATTGCCACGATGCCGAACGCCGTTTCCATCACGCGCGAGGCTCCCTGTGCGGCAACACACGCACCGATAGCAAGGGGCAGAACGAAGCCCGAGGTCAAGGGACCGCTCGCGACACCGCCCGAGTCAAAGGCGATTGCCGTATACAGACGAGGCACGAAGAACGAAAGCCCAAGCGAGATAAAGTAACCCGGAATTAAGTAATACAAAATACTGAAATCGAAAATGATGCGCAGCATCGAAAGACCGATCGAAACGCCGACACCGACCGACAGCGCAATCATCATCGAGCGCTTGCTGACGGTGCCGCTGGTGATCTCCTCGACCTGACGGTTGAGAACATGGATCGCAGGCTCGGCAAGCACGGTCACCATACCAAGCAGGAAACCAAAGCCCACCAGAAGGGGCGATCGTTGTGCCAGCTGTACGCCCAGCTTATAGCCGATGGGCATAAATCCCACGGTAACCACCGAAAGAAACAGCACAAGTCCGACAAAGGTGTAGAGAATACCGATCGCCATTCTGAAAAGATTGCGACGGGGCAAGCGCAAACAAGTGATTTGCAGTACAACAAAGAAGACTACGATCAGACCCAGCGCCAGCGCTACCTCCTTTACCACCTTGAATACCGTAGCACCAAGTGCCACGCCAAGATGTGCATCGATCGAATAATCGGGCAACGTATACGCGATTTCACCGCTTGCAAAGACACCAAGTAGCATCACCGCAAGCACGGGACCGACCGAGCAGAGCGCCACCAGACCGAAGCTGTTTTCGCCCGCGTTTTTACCGCCCAACACCGTTGCAATACCGGTACCAAGCGCCATGATAAAGGGCACGGTAATGGGGCCCGTGGTAACGCCGCCCGAATCAAAGGCGACTGCCAAAAAGCCCTGATTGCCACGCACCACGACCAGCGCCGCGCAGGCAAAGACCAACATATAAAAGAACAGCAGCATGCGGGATAGATCGGTTTTGGTAACGATCTTCAGCACCGCCAGCACAAGAAAAATGCCGACGCCAACGCCCACGAATAAAATCAGGCGTATCGAGGGAATCACATCGCTGACCTGTGCCGCCAGCACCGAAAGGTCAGGCTCTGCCACGGTAATCAGGAGCCCCAGCGCAAAGCATACCGAAAACAGCATACCCATTTTGCGCGAGCGTGACAAACCCGCGCCCACCTGCACGCCCATGGGGGTCATGGCGATATCGGCACCCAGGTTAAACAAACCGATACCCAACACCAATAGCAGGGCGGAAACTGCGAAAACAATGTTCTCGCGTACCGAAAAATCCACCAACGGGGTCAAATTTAAGAGAAAAACGATCACGGCGATCGGTAAAACCGACGTCAACGCCTCGCGGCATTTTGCGCCAAGGCTCTTCAGCATATTCACGTTTCCCCCTTTCGTTGGCATATTAATTATATTATACCTGATTCGGTTTGCTTTGTCAATCAAAATCAAGGAACCAATAGGCAGAATTCACCCATATTTCATATTCTGTAAACAGAGGAGGTGGATCGCTTGTATCTGCAAACCAACGGCAAGTACAGCTGCATTGCCGCCGTCAGCTCGGTAACGCTTGCCATTAAAGCACAGCGTGCGCTGAACTCCTCAGGCATTCCTTCCGAGGTGATATCGCTCACCGCCGATCAGACACGGCGGGGGTGCGCTTACGGATTGGAATTTTCCTGCACCGAAGAATCTGCCGTGCGCGCTCTTTTGCGCACAGCACACATTCCCGTTTCCCAATATCTGAAGAAAGGCGACACTTCCCCTTGATCTATCTTGACAACGCCGCCACAACCTTTCCCAAGCCGCGTTTTGTATGTGAAGAGGCGGCGCGTGCGATCAGTGAATACGGCGGCAACCCCGGGCGTGGCGCGCATCCGCTGTCTCTCGCCGCCGCCGAGAAGATTTACGCCTGCCGCGAAGCGCTTGCCGCTTTTTTGGGGCTGAACGCCCCCGAACGGGTGGTGTTCACCGTCAACACCACCCACGCGCTCAACATTGCGATAAAGGGCTTTTTGCGGTCAGGAGACCACGTGCTGATCTCCGAGCTGGAGCATAATGCTGTCAGGCGCCCCTTGGCGCGTCTTTTTGCCGAACGTGGTGTCATTTTTGAAACCTTTCCCGTGCTGGGGCTGACGCTTCCCGCCCTGCTCCATGGCATCGAGCGTCGCATCACGCCAGCCACGCGGGCGGTGATCTGCACGCACGCTTCGAATATTTGCTCGGTCGTATTGCCCATTGCCGCCATCGGCGCGCTATGCCGTCGACATTCGCTTGCCTTTATCGTAGATGGGGCACAGTCGGCAGGGCACATCCCCATCAATATGCAACAAATGCACATCGATGCCCTTGCGGTGCCGGGGCACAAATCACTTTACGGTATTCAGGGCTGCGGCGCCTTATTACTCGGCAAGGATTTTTTGCCCCATCCATTGCTTGACGGGGGCAGCGGTGTGGACTCTACCCGTGCCGAAATGCCCGCAGAGCCTCCCGAGCGATTTGAAGCAGGTACGCTCCCCACCCCTGCGATCGCCGCGCTTTACGAAGGAATACGATCGCTTGAAAACGGGCGCGTTGAAGAGATCCACGCGCGCGAATCTCTGCTGTTTGTCGCACTGCGCGACCGCCTGCTGGCACTCGATGGCATCCGCGTTTTTGCACCCGAATATGAGGGGGCGGTGCTGCTCTTTTCACACAACACGATTCCCGCCGCCGAGATCGCACAGCATCTTGCCGCGCGTGGCATCTGCGTACGCGCAGGGCTACACTGCGCGCCCCTTGCACACACGGCGCTCGGCACGCCCGAAGGGGGCGCGGTGCGTGTCAGCTTCGGACGATACAACACGATGGGCGACATCGACACGCTTTACCGTGCGCTTGGCGAGCTATAAAAAAATCCCGCTGCGATGCAGCGGGATTTTTTTGAGGATTATTCCTCGTCAATGAGCTTAATGAGCGCCATTTCAGCGGCATCACCGCGGCGGGGACCCATCTTAAAGATCTGGGTGTAGCCGCCATTGCGAGCCTCATACTTGGGAGCGATCTCATTGAACACCTTGGAGACAACATCCTCCTTGGTGATATATGCCAGTGCGGCACGACGGCTTGCAAGCGTATTCTTCTTGCCAAGCGTAATCATTTTTTCTGCCATGGAACGAACTTCTTTGGCTCTTGCAAGGGTGGTCTCCACCGAGCCGTTCTCCAGCAGATAGGTGACAAGACCGCGCAGCATCGCGTTGCGATGAGCCGTGGGTCTGCCGAGCTTTCTTCCGGGCATTTTGTTTCCCTCCTACTTTTATTGCAGCGCTTACTCTTCTTCCTTTTTCAGGTCAAGACCGAGCGAGCGCAATTTCTGGATAACTTCTTCAAGCGATTTCTTGCCGAGGTTGCGGACTTTGATCATATCCTCCTCGGTACGGTTGATCAGATCTTCTACCGTATCAATGCCGGCACGCTTCAAGCAGTTGAAGCTACGAACCGACATGTCAAGCTCTTCAATGGTCATCTCAAGGACCTTTTCCTTGATGGTTTCTTCACGTTCCACCATGATCTCTGCCTTCTTTGCCTCATCGGTGAGGTTGACAAACAAGTTGAGATGTTCGTTGAGGATCTTGGCGCCAAGCGAAATCGCTTCTTTGGCGGTAATGGTTCCGTTGGTCAGAACCTCGATAGTAAGCTTATCAAGGTCGGTGATGTTGCCAACACGGGTGCTTTCTACATTGTAATTTACCTTGTAGACGGGGGTGTAGATCGAATCGGTATAAATGGTACCGATGGGAGCAGACACGCCTGCACCGTTTGCCATATTTGCAAGCTGCTTATTGCGCTCCTGCGAAACATAGCCTCTGCCGTGGTCGAAGGTCAGCTCCATGTAGAAACGCTCGTTTTCGGCGAGAGTGGCAATGTGATGATCGGGATTGAGGATCTCAAGATCCGCATCCTGCTTGATATCACCGGCGGTGATGTTGCAAGGACCGGTTACATCAATGATGGCGGTTTTTACGGTATTGCTGAAAAGCTTTGCCGTAATGCCCTTGACATTCAGAACGATCTCGGTAACGTCTTCCTTGACGCCGGGGATCGTAGAAAACTCATGGAGGACACCGTCGATTTTGATGCTTGTGACGGCAACACCTTGCAGGGAGCTGAGCATAATTCTGCGCAAAGAGTTACCCAGCGTAATGCCATAGCCACGCTCCAACGGGTCTACGACAAAGGTGCCACTGGTTCCATCTTCGCTCAGATGAGCAATCGTAATATTCGGCTTTTCAATTTCAAGCATTCTGGTAACCCCTCCTTATTTTGTTTGCCGCGCGGATGCGCGGACGGATTCGGAAAACTGTGTCCCGACAGAGTGACTTTCCGTGCCCTCTGTCGTTGCGGGGCACGGATTACTTGGAATAGAACTCGACGATCAGCTGCTCGTTGAAGTCAAAGTCGATGTCTTCGCGCTCGGGGAGTGCGATAACCTTTGCAACAGCGTTGGTGCGATCAACCTCAAGCCACTTGGGAGAAAGCTTGGAAGCAAGACCTTCGATAAGGCCCTTGATCTTAGCGTTGTCGCGCTTGCCTTCTTTGATTGCGATCACGTCGCCAACCTTAACGGAGATCGAAGGAACAGTAATCTTCTTGCCGTTGAGGGTGAAGTGACCGTGCAATACGAGCTGACGAGCCTCTTTGCGGCTTTCTGCCATGCCCATACGGTAAACGGTGTTGTCCAGTCTGCGCTCAAGGAGAACAAGCAGGTTCTCACCGGTCATGCCGGGCTTGCGATCAGCCTCTGCATAAAGGTTGCGGAACTGGGTCTCAAGAAGGCCATAGTATCTTCTGGTCTTCTGCTTCTCGCGAAGGTGCATACCGTACTCGCGAACTTTCTTATTTGCTGCGCCGTGCTGACCGGGAACAGTGCTTCTGCGGTCGATAGCGCATTTGCCGGACATGCAACGCTCGCCCTTGAGGAACAGCTTGGTTCCTTCGCGGCGGCACAGACGGCATACGGGACCTGTATATCTAGCCATTTTTGTTTTACCTCCTTAGATAAATCAAACGCGACGGCGTTTGGGCGGACGGCAACCGTTGTGAGGGATGGGAGTTACGTCCTTGATCATAGTGACCTGCAGACCAACTGCCTCCAGTGCACGGATGGCCGATTCACGTCCGGAACCGGGGCCCTTTACATAAACCTCAACAGACTTGAGGCCGTGCTCCATTGCTGCTCTTGCTGCCTTTTCAGCGGCAGACTGTGCGGCAAAGGGGGTAGACTTGCGGGAGCCCTTGAAGCCGAGCTCACCGGCAGAAGCCCAAGAAATTGCATTACCGGCAACGTCGGTTACGGTAACGATGGTATTGTTGAAAGTCGCGCTGATGTGCACGGCGCCTTTTTCAATATTCTTGCGCTCGCGGCGTTTCTTAACAACCTTTTTAACATTTGCCATTTCTGCGCCTCTCCTTTACTTCTTCTTGTTCGCAATGGTCTTTGCGGGGCCCTTGCGAGTTCTCGCGTTGGTCTTGGTTCTCTGGCCTCTTACGGGCAAGCCTTTTCTGTGGCGAATGCCGCGATAGCAGTTAATCTCGACCATGCGTTTGATGTTCAGCGCCACATCGCGGCGAAGATCACCTTCTACATGATAAGAGTTTTCGATCTCGTCACGCAGTTTTGCAACCTCTTCCTCGGTCAGATCCTTTGCACGGGTATCGGGATTGATACCGGTCTTAGCGAGGATGTCGTTTGCGCTCTTACGGCCGATGCCGTAGATATAGGTCAGTGCGATTTCCACTCTCTTTTGGTTGGGAATGTCTACACCTGCAATACGAGCCATATTATTTCACCTCTTTCTTTGGATTGGGGTCAACCCTGTCTCTGCTTGTGCTTGGGATTCTCGCAGATGACCATTACATGGCCCTTTCTCTTGATAATCTTGCACTTTTCGCAGATCTTCTTAACGGATGGTTTCACTTTCATTTGTCGTACACCATTCCTTTCATCAAAATAAGTTCAAGCCTTACGGCTTATTTTGCGCGCCAGGTGATACGTCCCTGGGTCAGGTCATAGACCGAAACCTCAACGGTGACGCGGTCGCCGGGCAGAATGCGAATAAAGTTTGTACGAAGCTTGCCGGAAATTTTCGCCCTTACAAGGTGGCCGTTCGGCAGCTTCACTTTGAAAACGGTGCCGGGCAGAGCCTCAACAACCGTGCCTTCAAATTCAACTACGTCGTCCTTTGGCACAAGGATTTCCTCCCTTAAATTTGTTTTGCGATACTGTGTTACTCCCCGATCTCAACCTCAGTCAGATTGATGACGCCGTCATCGGTCAGCGCTACGGTGTTTTCGTAGTGTGCCGACAGCTTGCCGTCACCCGTCTTTACCGTCCAGCCGTCGGACAACTCGCGCACCTCAAAGGTGCCGACATTTACCATAGGCTCGATGGCAAGCACCATACCTGCGCACAGGCGCGGTCCTCTGCCGGGCGTGCCGTAGTTCGGCACATCGGGGGATTCGTGTACTGCGGTTCCCACGCCGTGTCCGACGTAACGTCGTACCACGCTGAAACCGTTCTTTTGTACATACGTGTCAATGGCGTATCCGATATCACCGACGCGGTTGCCGATGCGGATCGCTCCCATTCCCTCATAAAAGCTTTGCTTAGTCACTGCAATCAATTTCGCGGCTTCTTCGCTGACTCTTCCCACAGGGAAGGTTCGTGCGCTGTCGCCGTGGTAGCCATCGATGAAGGCGCCCACGTCGATCTTCACGATGTCGCCCTCTTCGAGAATTCTCTTCTTCGAGGGAATGCCGTGAATGACCTCGTCATTGATGCTGATGCAAGCCGAGCCGGGAAAGCCGTAAAGCCCTAAAAACGAGGGCTTAGCGCCTTGTCGCTCGATATGCTGACGGATCAGCGTGTCAAGCTCCTTGGTGCTGATGCCGGGGCGGATGGCATCACGGGCGACGAGCAACGCCTCGCCCGTGATTCTTCCTGCCTTTCGCATCGCAGCGATCTGCTGGGAATTTTTCAAGTGTATCATAATCTCAGAAACGGCTGAGAGCCTCAAAGGTCAGGCGAGTGGTATCAGCTACCTCTTCCTGTCCCTGCACCGTGATGAGCAAGCCCTTCTTGGCGTAAAACTCCTTCAGGGGCTCGGTCTGGGTGTGATAAGTTTCCAGTCGGCTGAGCACAGTTTCGGGTGCGTCATCCTTACGGATGTAAAGTTCAGCACCGCACTTGTCGCAAATACCGTCTTTTTTGGAAGGCTTGTAAGCGGTATGGTAGGATGCGCCGCAGCTACATACGCGACGACCGCTCATACGCTCAACGATTTTTTCATCTGCAACCTCGATCGAAAGCACAGCATCGATCTGAACGCCCATCGCATCGAGCGCCTCAGCCTGAGGGATCGAACGCGGAAAGCCGTCAAGAATGAAGCCGTTCTTGCAAGCATCGGTAGCAAGATGTTCTTTGATAATACCAATCACGATCTCGTCGGGAACAAGCTTGCCTTCATCCATAAAGGATTTGGCAGTCTTGCCGAGGTCCGTGCCTGCCTTAATGGCTGCACGAAGCATATCGCCGGTCGAAATCGCGGGGATTCCCCACTTCTCTGAGATTTTCTCGGACTGCGTGCCTTTGCCCGCGCCCGGAGCACCCATCAGAATTAAATTCATACGATCCTCCGTCAATGAATGTGAGGGCAATCAACCAAGGAAGCCCTTATTGGCGCGCAGGCTGAGCTGCGCCTCAAGATCACGTACAGTTTCCAGCGCTACGCCAACAACGATAAGAAGCGAGGAGCCGCCAAAGGTCAGAGCCGAAAGGTTAATGATATTGGCATTGGGGTTCGCGTTCTGGATCGCGGTGGTGATAACGGTAACCAGCATCGGAAGGCCGGCAACGATGCAAAGGAAGAATGCACCGATGAGGGTAATTCTCTTCAGAATGCGGTTGATATACTGTACCGTGGGTCTACCCGGACGGTGACCGGGGATCGAACCGCCGTTGCTGTTGATATTGTTCGCAACTTCCACGGGATTGAAGGAAATCATAATGTAGAAGTAAGAGAACGCCACAATCAGCACAAGGAATACCACCAGATATTCCCAGGTAGTGGGAGCGAAGAAGTTTTCTACAAACTTGTAGAACCAGTTCTCCGTGTTGGTCATAAATGCGGTAATGGTTGCAGGAATCGACACGATCGAGCTTGCGAAGATGATCGGCATAACGCCCGACATATTCAGCTTGATCGGCAGATTGGTCGACTGACCGCCGTACATCTTACGACCCACAACACGCTTTGCGTACTGGATCGGGATGCGGCGCTCGGAGTTGGTAACCCAAACAACGAAGCCGACGATTGCCACCATAGCGGCAAGAATGACGATTGCGATCACAACGCCGATCGCCCAGTGATAAGAGCCGTTCATAATGACCGAGCTCCAGAGGCTGACAGCCATGCTGGGCAAGCGGGAAATGATGTTTGCAAAAAGGATGATCGAGATACCGTTGCCGATACCCTTATCATTGACCAGCTCGGCAAGCCACATAACCAGAGCTGCACCTGCACAGAACGAAGCATTGATGACAAGCATAGCGAACCAGTCGCTACGTACCAACCAACCGTTCGTCTTCAGCAGCATGCTGTAGCCGTAGCTGGTGATCAACGCGAGCGCCACCGTCACAAAACGGGTGATACGGTTGATCTTTTTCTGACCGTTCGCACCGTCCTTTGCCATTCTCTCCAGTGCGGGAATGGCAATGGTCAGCAGCTGGATCACGATCGATGCCGTGATATAAGGGCTGACCGACAGGGCAAACAGTGTGGCGTACTGCATTGCGCCACCCGAAAGGATGCTCATCAGACCAAGCACCGAGGATCCATACACCGAAGCGAAGGAATCGGAGATGCCGCTGCTGACATAGGGCACGCAGATGCAGGCGCCAAGGCGATAAAGAAGGACGATGAACAAGGTGAAGAGCATCTTCTTTTGAAGTTCAGGCGTCCTCCACGCGTTCTTTAGCGTCTTAAACATCTTTATACTACCTCGATCTTTCCACCTGCTGCTTCGATCTTTTCTTTAGCGGAAGCGGAAAAGACAGCTGCTTTTACGGTTAATTTTCTGGTCAACTCACCGTTGCCCAGAACTTTAAGACCGTCGCCTGCCTTGCGAACAATTTTCGCATTCAGCAGGGTATCAAGATCCACCACTGCGCCGTCCTCGAAGTACTTGTTGAGAGTGGATACATTTACAACGGCATAGACCTTTGCAAATCTTGCATTGTCGAAGCCACGCTTCGGAAGCTTGCGGTAAAGGGGAAGCTGACCGCCCTCAAAGCCGGGGCGTACGCCACCGCCCGAACGAGCGTTCTGACCCTTGTGACCCTTACCAGCGGTCTTGCCGTTACCGGAACCAGCACCGCGACCCTTGCGCCAGTTTGCCTTAGCGGAACCGGCTGCGGGAGAAAGTTCATGGAGTTTCATCGTTCTAATCCTCCTTTACGCGTTTTCTACCTTAACAAGGTGTGCGATAGCCTTTACCTTGCCGGCAAGAGCGGCGTTGTCCTCATGAATGATGAAATCGCCGATTTTCTTCAGACCAAGCGATGCAGCCGTTGCCTTCTGAGCGGGCTTTGCACCGATGATGCTTTTTACGAGAGTTACTTTCTTCATGGTGAACCCTCCTTAACCTTTAACCTGCGACACTTCGATGTCGCGGATTCTTGCCACCTCTTCGACGGTGCGCAGAGCCTTGAGTGCTTCGATGGTAGCCTTTACCACGTTAGCAGGGTTGTTGGAGCGCAGGCATTTCGCACGAATGTTCTTAATGCCGGCAAGCTCCAGAACAAAGCGGACGCCGCCGCCCGCGATGACACCGGTACCCTTTGCAGCGGGCTTCAGAAGCACCTTACCTGCGCCGAATTCACCGATAACCTCGTGGGGGATGGTGGTTCCCTTCAGGGAAACCGTGATCATATTCTTCTTTGCATCCTCGATGCCCTTGCGAATTGCTTCCGGCACCTCGGCTGCCTTACCGAGACCTACACCGATGCGGCCCTTGCCGTCGCCCACAGCCATAATAGCGGCAAAGCGGGCAACACGACCACCTTTAACGGTCTTGGAAACACGGTTGAGCGCAATCAGCTGCTCTTTAAATTCCTGCTCACCAGGATTTCTGTTGTAAGCCATGTTATTCCTCCTAAAATTTGTTCAAACAATGTTGAACAGTGTACAAACCGGACTCAGAACTTCAGGCCGCCCTCGCGAGCGCCTTCAGCCAGTTCCGATACACGTCCGTGATAAAGATAGCCGCCACGGTCGAATACGACTTCGGTAATACCCTTTGCAGCAGCGCGCTCGGCAATCTTCTTGCCTACGATGCGAGCTGCAGCCTTGTTGCTGCCGATTCCCTCAAAATCCTTTTCAAGGGTGGATGCGGCAACCAAAGTGACGCCTGCGACGTCGTCGATGATCTGTGCGCTGATGTTTGCGTTAGAACGGTACACAGCCAGACGCGGACGAGCAGCAGTGCCCGAGATTTTGGCTCTGACTCTCTTGTGTCTCTTGAGACGAGCCTGATTGCTGTCTTTTCTCGTAACCATATCAATCCACTCCTTTCATTATTTACCGGTCTTACCGGCTTTGCGACGAACGTGCTCGTCAGAATACTTGACGCCCTTGCCATGGTAAGGCTCGGGGGGTCTCTTGCTGCGGATCACAGCTGCGATCTGACCGACCGCCTGCTTGTTGATACCCTTGACCACGATCGTGTTGGTGTTGGGAACCTCAAAGGTGATGCCCTCGGGCTCGGTCACGCACAGGGTTGCCTGGGGCAGACCGTTCACGAGAGAGTGACCGAGGTACAGCTGCAGGGTTTTGCCCTGCTTCACAACCTTATAACCAACGCCGACAACCTCCAAGGTCTTGGAGTAGCCAGCGGTAACACCGGTCACCATGTTCTGGATGAGTGCGCGGGTCAGGCCGTGCAAGCTGCGAACCTCTTTCTCGTCATTGGGACGGCTAACGAGAATCTCGTTGCCTTCCTGCTTGATCGAGATAATAGAGCTAAAGGTCTCGGTAAGAGTACCGAGGGGGCCCTTAACGGTAACAACATTGCCGTCGGCAATGGTTACGGTAACGCCTGCGGGAATAGCGACAGGCAATCTTCCGATTCTAGACATCTTATGCTACCTCCTTACCAAACGAAGGCAAGCACTTCGCCGCCGATCTTGAGCTCACGAGCCTTTTTATCGGTCATGAGACCCTTCGAGGTGGAGACGATGGCGATGCCGAGACCGTTCATAACCTTGGGCATATCCTCGTAGCCGGCGTAGATACGCAGACCGGGCTTGGATACGCGGCGCAGACCGCGGATAACCTTCTGCTTGCCAGCGGCGTACTTCAGGGTCACGCGGATGGTTCCCTGCTTACCGTCCTCGATCACCTGATAGCCCTTTACATAGCCTTCAGCGACGAGAATGTCAGCAATGGACTTCTTCATGTTGGATGCCGGGATGTCAACCGTAGCGTGCTTTGCATCGTTTGCATTGCGGATACGGGTGAGCATATCGGCGATAACGTCAGACATTTGCATAGTTAAAATCCTCCTTTATGCAAGTACTTTTTTCTTGCTGCCGGGGTTGCCGGCGGCGAATCGGCGGTTAAATCCAACTCACTTCTGTTCTTGAGTGTTCGTCTAATTTCCTACCGAGTGCTAGGGGTTTTATTCAACCGAAGGGCTCGCGCCCCTCGGAACGAATCGTTTTTTACCAGGAAGCCTTCTTCACGCCGGGAATCTCGCCCTTGTAGGCAAGGTTGCGGAAGCAGATACGGCAGATGCCGAACTTACGCAGGTATGCGTGGGGACGGCCGCAGATCTTGCATCTGGTATAAGCACGAGTAGAGTACTTAGGCTCTCTCTGCTGTTTGAGAATCATAGATTTCTTTGCCATTTCAAGCTACCTCCCGGATTATTGTGCGAAGGGAGCGCCCATCAGACGGAGCAGCTCTCTTGCTTCTGCATCGGTTTGTGCAGTGGTGACGAAGCAGATATCCATACCGCGGATCTTCTCAACCTTATCGTACTCGATTTCGGGGAAGATCAGCTGCTCTTTCAGGCCCAGCGAATAGTTGCCGCGGCCGTCGAAAGCGTTGGGATTGATACCCTTGAAGTCACGCACGCGAGGCAGTGCGAAGTTGAAAAGACGATCCATGAACTCGTACATACGGTCGCCGCGAAGGGTAACCTTTGCGCCGATCTTCATGCCCTGACGGAGCTTGAAGTTAGCAACCGATTTCTTCGCAACGGTAGCAACTGCTTTCTGACCCGAAATGGTGGTCAGATCGCGGATGATATTCTCAATCACCTTGCTATTTTCTTTTGCATCACCTGCACCGATGTTGATCACGATCTTGTCAAAGCGCGGGATCTGCATCACGCTGGAGTATGCGAACTGCTTCATGAGGGCGGGAGCAACTTGCTCTTTATACATATCCTTCAGTCTTGCCATGTTACTCTACCTCCTCTCACAGTTTTGCGCCGCACTTGGCGCAGACGCGAACCTTTTTGTCGCCGTCCATCTGGACCTTTACGCGAACGCCCTTGTCGCATGCGGAGCAGTAAAGAGCAACCTTGGATGCGTAGATAGCACCCTCGGCATCGATGATGCCGCCGGTCTCGCCCTGTCTGCGGGGCTTCACGTGCTTGTGAATGACATTCACGCCTTTTACGAGGACCTTGCCCTCGGCGGGAGAAACGGCGATAACCTCGCCCTTCATGCCCTTGTCGTCGCCGGAAAGCACTACAACGGTGTCACCGGTCTTAATATGAAGCTTTTTCATTACCAGTTACCTCCATTACAGTACTTCGGGAGCGAGAGAGAGGATTTTGAGATAATCCTTCTCGCGAAGCTCACGAGCCACCGGGCCAAAGATACGGGTGCCACGGGGCGTCTTGTCTTCCTTAATAATAACTGCGGCGTTCTCGTCAAACTTGATATAAGAACCGTCGGCGCGCTTCAAACCGTGCACGCTACGAACGATTACTGCCTTGACGACCTCGCCCTTCTTTGCCATACCGCCGGGAGCAGCCTTTTTAACGCTTGCTACTACCACGTCGCCGATGTTGGCGTAACGACGGCCGGAGCCACCGAGAACGCGAATGCACATCAACTCTTTGGCACCGGTATTGTCGGCAACCTTTAACAAAGTCTGTTGCTGAATCACTTTAATTTCCTCCTACTGTTTCAGTACGCTTCGACGTACTTACTATTAGAATTCATATTAGGCGATCTTATTTCGCCTTCTCGATGATCTGGGTCACGCGCCATCTCTTGGTTTTCGAGAGGGGGCGGGTCTCCATAACCTCAACGCGGTCACCAACGCCGCACTCGTTCTGCTCGTCGTGAGCGTGAATCTTCAGGGTGCGCTTGATGATCTTACCGTACACAGAGTGCTTTACGTTGTCCTCAATAGCGACGACAACGGTCTTGTCCATCTTGGAGCTGACGACCATACCAACTCTGGTTTTTCTCAGCGTTCTTTCTTCAGTCATGACTGTCCCTCCTTATGCGTTCTTCTGCTGAAGAACGGTCAATACACGAGCGATGTCCTTCTTGACCTCCACAAGCTTGTGGGGGTTTTCAAGCTGGTTGATCGCGTGCTGAAAACGGAGGTTGAAAAGCTCGCCTTTGAGTTCCTTGAGCTTAGCGTTAAGCTCTTCGACGCTCAACTTATTCAGTTCTGCTGCCTTCATTGCTTAACCCTCCTCTTTTTTCATGAACTTGGTCTTGATAGGCAGCTTGTGGCCTGCAAGACGCATTGCTTCTCTTGCGACTTCCTCGGAAACGCCTGCCATCTCGAACATGACTCTGCCGGGCTTGACAACCGCTACCCAGTACTCGGGCGAACCCTTACCGGAACCCATTCGGGTTTCAGCAGGCTTCTCGGTGATGGGCTTATCGGGGAAAATCTTGATCCAAACTTCGCCGCCACGCTTGATATAACGGGTCATGGCGATACGGGCTGCCTCGATCTGGTTGCTGGTGATCCAAGCGGGCTCAAGTGCAACAAGACCGTAGGTGCCGTTGCTGATGGTATTGCCACGCATGGCCTTACCGGTCAGACGGCCGCGCTGTACGCGACGGTATTTGACTCTCTTAGGCATCAACATATTACTTCGTGCCTCCTTGTCTGGGTGCTCTGCGCTCACCGCGGTTGTCGCGGCGCTCGCCGTTCGCGCGGTTCTGACGACGGTCGCCACCACGGCTATCGCGGCGGTCGCGGCGATCGCGGCCCTCACGGTTAGCAGCAGGACGGTTAACCTCGTTCAGCACCTCGCCGCGGTAGATCCATACCTTGATACCGATCTTACCGTAGGTGGTGTTAGCTTCCCAGAAACCGTACTCGATGTCTGCGCGAAGCGTCTGAAGCGGGATAGTACCCTCATGATAATGCTCGGTCTTTGCAATTTCTGCACCGCCGAGACGGCCGCCGCAGCTGATCTTGATGCCCTTGGCGCCAAGACGCATGGTGTTGCGGATAGCCATTTTCATCGCACGGCGGAAAGCCACACGATTTTCCAGCTGAGAAGCGATGTTCTCGGCAACCAGCTGTGCATTCAGGTCGGGAGACTTCACCTCGACAACGTTGAGTGCAACAGGCATGCCAACCATCTTTTCCAGCTGAGCCTTGTACTTTTCGATCTCAGCGCCGCCCTTACCGATCACGATACCGGGCTTTGCGCAGTGGATGAATACGCGAACGCGATGGCTGTCGCGCTCGATCTCGATCTTCGGAACGCCTGCCTTCTGCAGCTCGTTCTTCAGATACTTACGAATCTGATAGTCGGAAACGAGGGTATCGCCAAACTTCTTGTCTTCAACGAACCATCTCGAATCCCAGTTTTTGATTACGCCCACGCGAAGACCGTGGGGATTCACTTTCTGACCCATTTTAGCTCTACCTCCTTCAGTCTCTTTCTTTCACAACCATGGTAACATGGCTGGTTCTCTTCAGGATGCGGTCGGCGCTTCCCTTTGCACGGGGCATGATGCGTTTCATCGTGGGACCGGGGCAAACGAAGCACTCGCTGATATACAGCTTCGAAGGATCCATGTGATTGTTGTTTTCAGCATTGGCAATCGCACTGCCCAGCAGCTTGATCAACAGCTCAGAAGCTGCCTTGGGAGTGGTCTTGAGAATGCCCATTGCTACGCCCGCGTCTTTGCCGCGAATCAGGTCAAGCACGATGCTGACCTTACGGGGGGAGATGCGCGCATACTTGAGATATGCTCTTGCTTCCATTTTCTATTCCTCCCTTATTTGCCGTTGTTGGACGTTTTCGAGCCGGCATGGCCGCGGAACGTGCGAGTGGGTGCGAACTCACCAAGCTTGTGACCGACCATATCCTCGGTTACATAAACCGGAACATGCTTTCTGCCGTCATGCACAGCAATCGTGTGACCGACGAACTCGGGGAAGATGGTGGATGCGCGAGACCAGGTCTTGAGAACCTTCTTCTCGTTCTTTTCGTTCATGGCGCAAATACGCGCGTAAAGTTTCTCCTCGACAAAGGGAGCTTTCTTCAAACTTCTGCTCATAATCGATTCCCTCCTTACTTCGCGTTTCTACGTTTGACAATGAACTTATCGGTTCTTGCCTTCTTGTTACGGGTCTTATAGCCCAGAGCAGGTTTGCCCCAGGGGGTAACGGGAGTGGGGCGGCCGATCGGCGACTTGCCCTCACCACCACCGTGGGGGTGGTCACAGGGGTTCATAACAGAACCGCGAACCGTAGGACGGATGCCCTTATGACGGGTCTTACCTGCCTTACCAACCTTAACGGTATCGTGCTCGATGTTGCCAACCTGACCAACGGTTGCCTTGCAGTCAAGGCGGATGATGCGAACCTCACCGGAAGGCAGACGCACCTGAGCCACGCCGTTTTCCTTGGCGATCAGCTGAGCGAATACACCAGCGGAGCGAACAAGCTGTGCGCCCTTGCCGGGATAAAGCTCGATGTTGTGAATGAGAGTACCAACGGGAATGTTGGCGATGGGAAGCGTGTTGCCGGGCTTAATGTCGGCATCAGCACCCGAGTAAACCACGTCGCCGTCGGTAAGACCCACGGGAGCGATGATATAGCTCTTTTCGCCTTCAGCGTTCTGCAGAAGTGCGATATAAGCGCTGCGGTTGGGGTCGTACTCGACACCGAGAACAGTTGCAGGCGATTCGCTTGCACGCTTGAAGTCGATGATTCTGTACTTCACCTTGTTGCCGCCACCGCGATGACGAACGGTGATGCGGCCGTAGCTGTTACGACCTGCGTTCTTCTTCTTAATGACAACCAGGCTCTTCTCGGGAGAGAACTTGGTAACCTCCTCAAAGGAGGGAACGCTCATGTGTCTTCTGGCCGGGGTAGTCGGCTTATACTTAATCGTAGGCATTATTCTTAAACCTCCTACTCTTACTGCATACCATCGAAGAACTCGATGGTCTTGGAATCAGCCGTGAGGGTTACGATTGCCTTCTTCCACTCAGAGGTGTAGCCGGCGTGTACGCCCATTCTCTTCGGCTTCTTCTTCATGGTCAGCGTGTTGACAGACTCAACCTTGACCTTGAACATTGCCTCAACTGCGTGAGCGATATCAGCCTTGGTGGCGCCGCTCTGCACCTTGAAAACATACTTCTTTGCACCAAGCATATCCATGCTTGCTTCGGTGATGATCGGCTTAATGATAATATCTTCTACCATTCTCATTATGCGTACACCTCCTCAAGTTTTGCAACGGCGTCCTTAGCGATGATCAGCTTATCAGCGTTCAGTACGTCGTATACGTTCACGGTGTTGTACTGCGTGGTAACAACGCCGGGAATGTTAGCGCAGCTCTTAATCACGAACTGGTCGACTGCGGGAAGCACAACAAGTGCCTTGCGGTCAGCACCGAGAGCGTTGAACATTGCTGCCATGGTCTTCGTGGAATAGCTGCTTACTGCGATGCTGTCAACCACGATAAGATCGCCTGCGGCAACCTTAGCGGAGAGCGCGCTGTAAAGAGCAACCTTCTTGGTCTTCTTGTTCATGCCGAGGCGATAATCGCGGGGCTTCGGACCAAGTGCAACACCGCCGTGCGTCCACTGGGGAGCGCGGGTCGAGCCCTGACGAGCTCTGCCGGTGCCCTTCTGTCTCCAGGGCTTCTTGCCGCCGCCAGAAACTTCGGTACGGGTCAGCGTGGACTGCGTACCCTGACGCTGATTCATCAGGTAGGCACGCACTGCCGCGTGGAGGACTGCACCGTTTACCTCTGCGCCGAAGATCACGTCGGACAGAGTGATTTTGCCGACTTCCTTGCCGGCCATATCAAAAACTTTTACGTTTGGCATGGTTTATTCCTCCTTTCGCTTACGCTTTGACCGAATTGCGAATGAACACGATGCCGTTCTTGGCGCCGGGGATGGCACCCTTTACAGCGATCAGATTCTTCTCTGCATCGATCTTGACCACTTTCAGGTTCAGAATGGTAACCTGCTCGTTACCGTACTGACCTGCCATTTTCTTGTTCTTGAACACGCGGGAGGGGGTGGAGTTTGCACCCATAGAACCAACCTCGCGGTGGATGGGACCAACGCCGTGCGTCGAGCACAGAGTGTGGAAGTTCCATCTCTTTACTGCGCCGGTGTAACCGCGACCCTTGGTGATGCCGGTAACATCAACCTTGTCGCCAGCGGCGAATGCTTCTGCAGTGATGACATCGCCGACATTCATTGCAGCGCTGCCCTCAAGGCGAAACTCTTTGAGATGCTTCTTTGCAGCAACGCCTGCCTTAGCGAAGTGACCCTTCTGGGGCTTGCTCAGCTGCTTTTCTTTTGCATCGGTGAAGCCAAGCTGCACAGCGTCATAGCCGTCAGTCTCGACCGTCTTCTTTTGGGTGACCACACAAGGGCCAGCCTCGATTACCGTAACCGGGATCACATTTCCGACTTCATCGAAAATCTGAGTCATACCGATTTTTCTACCGATAATACCTTTTTTCATTTTTCCTCCTGTAGGTTATTGGTTGACGCTTTGAATTTCTCCCGTGGGAGCTACGCCAACGTGACCGACAATCTTCGGATCTCTCCGATTGTTGGTGGTGTTGTGCCGCGGAAATCAGAGCTTGATCTCGATTTCAACACCGGCGGGGAGCTCGATGTTCATCAGCGCATCCACAGTCTTCTGGGTGGGCTTGATGATATCGATGAGTCTTTTGTGCGTGCGCATTTCGAATTGCTCACGGCTATCCTTGTACTTGTGCACAGCGCGAAGGATGGTAACGATCTCCTTCTTGGTGGGCAGCGGTACGGGACCCGAAACGGTTGCGCCGTTTCTCTTGGCGACGTCTACGATCTTCTCAGCAGCGGTGTCGATGAGGGTGTGATCGTAAGAAGTCAGTCTGACTCTGATTTTTTCCTTTACAGCCATTGTTTTTGCCTCCTTTTTGAATTTTGCACGCCTTCGCGCGCCCCTTATAATTAAATGAAGGGTTTGCGTTCCGACATGCATTCGCATTGGGGCGAGACCACTCTGACACCGTTCCGTGCGTTTCTTTTCCCTCCTCACAAAAACCGGATTTGCCCACACATCAGCATCTGTACGGGTAGTTTCCGGAAAAAGGACTGAAAAATCTTCGATTTGCGGTGTCCGAATGCACTCTTCCGCCCGTTTTACGGACATACTCCACGAAAATTACCCGCTTTCGCGGCAACCTCTCGTTTCATCGCATATCAGACTTGTATATTTTAGCACAAATTGTCTTGCATTGCAACTGTTTTTACGCCGTCATTCCTACAAAATTTCAAACAAATACTTACC
>JBGVCY010000125.1:0-3834 GCA_045119135.1 Eubacteriales bacterium
ACAAGAAGGCTGCTGTTTTGGTGAAATCTGCCGCAGGTGCCGAGATCAATATTGACGGTCTTGACATTTCCGCAGTAGCTGATGACAGCACGAACTGCGTTTGGGTAGACAAGGATGCTCCCAACTCGCCCGTTACTGTAAACGGCTCCACTTACATTGTTGAGCCCTGATCCATCATCCCCGCCCGCACGGGCGGGTGCAACCCCACTTAGGTTAAGCATAGAAAACAAAAAAGAAATTTTTGCTTTTCGACAACCTAACACAAAAGCCCACGGGTTTCCCCGTGGGCTTTTCTTTTCTACTGTGCGAATGGCAAGAGGCAAAAACAGCAAAATGGGTGGCAATAAAACCGCAAAGGGCGATTCGGACGGGTGTCGAGTCGCTTGAACGGTCAATCGCTTCAAAAACCGCCTTTTTTCGCCTTTAGCGGGGCGGCTTGCTCGCGATCAAAATTGAAATTCCCTTCCCTGTGTGAAGGCAAGTTTTGCGCGTTATGTACTCTGTGCCGTGGGCGAGGCAAAACAAAAAAGCGGCACGCAATTGCGTGCCGCTTTTTGTGTCTTACTTATACTTGCGCTTGCGTGCAGCTTCGGATTTTTTCTTACGCTTTACGCTGGGCTTTTCATAATGCTCTCTTTTGCGAAGTTCGGCAAGAACACCGGAACGAGCGCACTGGCGCTTGAAGCGACGAAGAGCACTGTCGAGGGTTTCGCCCTCTTTCAGCTTGACTTCTGCCATTTTCTATATCCCTCCCCTCGCGGTAACAAACCAAAATACATTGCTTATTATACACGATTTCTCGTAAAATGTCAATAGCATTTGCCACAAATTTGTATTTTTTTATCGCACCACCAGATTGACAATCTTTCCGGGTACAACAATCTCCTTGACGATAGTCTTTCCTGCAAGACCTGCGGCTACGCGCTCATCTGCCTTGGCAAGTGCCACAGCATCCTCGCGCGATACCTCGGCAGGCATTGCGACCACACCGCGCAGCTTACCGTTGATCTGTACAGCGATCTCAACCGTAGCGGAAACCGTCTTTGCCTCGTCGTACGTGGGCCACGGTGCCAGCGAGCAGAAGCCCTTGCCGCCAAGCTTTTCGTAGATCTCTTCGCACAGGTGAGGTGCAAAGGGGCAAAGCAGCAAGCAGAGCGTGATCATTTCGTCAACCGTCAGCGTACCGACCTCGTCGATCTCGTTAATCAGCGACATCATAGCGGCAACTGCGGTATTGAACTTCATTTCCTCGATATCCGACGAGACCTTTTTGATGGTCTTGTGGAAGGAGCTTTCCAGCGCGGGGGTTACGCCCTTACCGCTTGCCTTTTCAGCAAGCGCCGCGACACGGTCCAAGAATCTCTTGCAACCGCGCATACTGCTTTCCGACCAGGGTGCAGCACTGCCGTACTCGCCCATAAAGAGGATATACACGCGCAGGGTGTCGGCACCGAACTCCTCAACCACGTTGAGGGGGTCAACCACGTTACCGCGCGATTTCGACATCTTCTGACCGTCAGGACCGAGAATCAGACCCTGCGCGGTGCGTTTGGCGTAGGGCTCCTTGGTGGGCACCACGCCGATATCATACAGGAACTTGTGCCAGAAACGGCTGTAAATCAAGTGTCTGGTCACGTGCTCCATACCGCCGTTGTACCAGTCGACGGGCAGCCAATACGCAAGCTTTTCGGGGTCAGCAAGCACCTCATCGTTCAGCGGATCGATATAGCGCAGGAAGTACCACGACGAGCCTGCCCACTGGGGCATGGTATCGGTCTCGCGCTTAGCGGCACCGCCGCAACGGGGGCAGTTGCAATTGACGAAGCTATCGATCTTGGCAAGAGGCGATTCACCGCCCTCGCCGGGCTCGAAATGCTCCATTTGAGGCAGGTGCAAGGGCAGTTCCTCATAAGGGACCGGCACCATACCGCACTTTTTACAATGGACGATCGGGATCGGCTCGCCCCAATAACGCTGGCGGTTGAACGCCCAATCCTTCATCTTATACTGCACGCCCTCTTCGCCCACACCAAGCTCGGTCAGCTTTTCGATCATACGGGCGATTGCGGTCTTCTTTTCGGTGATGCCGTTCAGGAAATCCGAGTTGACCATTTCGCCGTCGCCTGCATATGCCGCAGTGGCAATGTCGCCGCCCTTGATGACCTCGATGATATCAATACCGAACTTCTTGGCAAAGGCATAGTCACGCTCGTCGTGTGCGGGCACTGCCATAATGGCACCCGTGCCATAGCCCATCATCACGTAATCGGAGATGTAGATCGGAATCTCCTTGCCACTGACGGGGTTAACGGCAGTCAGCCCCTCGATACGGACACCGGTCTTATCCTTGACCAGCTGGGTGCGCTCAAACTCGGTCTTCTTGGCGCACTCCTCGCGGTAGGCATCAAGTGCCGCAATATTGGCGATACGGTCGCGGTATTTTTCGATAATGGGATGCTCGGGCGCAATGACCATAAAGGTAACGCCGAAGAGCGTATCGGGACGGGTGGTATAGATGCGGAGCTGATCCTTCACCTCGGCAAGTCCGAAGTTGACAAAGGCGCCCGTGCTGCGGCCGATCCAGTTGACCTGCTGCATCTTGATGTTGGGCAGGTAGTCGACCTCGTCAAGACCCTGAAGCAGCTTATCGGCATAGGCGGTGATGCGCAGGTACCAAACATCCTTCGAGCGTTGAACGATATCGCTGTGGCAGATATCGCACTTGCCGCCCTGCGAATCCTCGTTGGAAAGGACGACCTTACAGCTGGGGCAGTAGTTGACAAGAGCGGTGTCGCGGAAGACAAGACCCTGCTCGAACATTTTCAGGAAGATCCACTGCGTCCATTTGTAATACTTGTCGTCGGTGGTATCGACCACGCGCTTCCAGTCGAACGAGAAGCCGACACGGCGCAGCTGTGCCGTGAAGCGCTCGATGTTTTTATCGGTCACCTGACGGGGGTGGATACCCGTTTTGATGGCGTAGTTTTCGGTGGGCAGACCAAAGGCATCAAAGCCGATGGGGTACATCACGTTATAGCCCTGCATTCTGCGCTTGCGGCTGATGACCTCAAGGCCTGCATACGCCTTGATGTGACCCACGTGCATACCTGCACCGCTGGGATAAGGGAATTCGACCAGACCGTAGAACTTTTTGCGGTCGGAAAGATCCTCGGCGTGAAAGATATCAGCCGCATCCCATTTGTCTTGCCATTTCTTTTCAATGGCGGCGAAATCGTATCTCATAGCTTACTCCTTTATTGCTTCGGCATCGCCGTAAAGCTTGTCAAGATGATAAAATTCGCGTGCCTCGCGATCAAACACGTGCACCATTACCGTGCCGTAATCGGCAACCACCCATGAGCGTCCGTCGCCGCCGTCGGTGTGCAGGGGATGCACGCCGCGCTGACCGAGACGGTATTCCAGCTCGTCGGCAAGAGCGCGGACGTGAGGGCCGGAATTGGCGGTGGCAAGCACCAGGCAATCGGTAATATCACTGCGACCCTCAACGGGGATCACGGCGATGTTATTGCCCTTTTTGGAATCCAGAATGTCGGCGGCAACTGCGGCAAGCGTAGCGGCATCGGCATCCGAGAGCGAGGGCAAGCTTTCCCAATTATCAAAATTTTCGATCATATTCTTTTCCTTTCAAGCAAGGGTTTTTCTCATTTTTAAATCTTCCACAGCTGCCAGCGTATCAAGGCAAACTGTGCCGTTTGTGCGCGCGATATCGGCAAGCGTCATATCAAACGAACGCAGTAAAATTTCACACAAATGTCGATGACGTGTCGCAAAATCCATGGCGGCGGGGGCTGCGCCCCAGAACGCCTCGCGCAA
>JBGVCY010000126.1:0-13801 GCA_045119135.1 Eubacteriales bacterium
CAAAATAACTTGTTTTCGGCTGTTTTTTGGTCGAAGTGACAGGACTCGAACCTGCGATCTCATCGTCCCGAACGATGCGCGATACCACCTTCGCTACACCTCGAAATGGTAAAATTATTAGATTTTTTTGTAAGTGGTCAAACATGTGGTCAGACCGAGGAATTGATGATTTTTCGGCATTCGGGAGAGCCGAAAAAGTCAGTGTTTGTGGGGGCTTTCGGCTCTTTTCGAAAATTCTGCGCCGAGCGTGGTGATTGAGTCCCGAACGTGGCGCTCTACCAAACTGAGCCACATCTCGGTGTTGGTGCTTCTACAAACGCAACGGTTATTATAGCACGGTTTTTTCGGTTTGTCAAGAGCCCACGCGTAAAAAAGAAAGGGAAGGCGCTCGCGCGCACATAAATGCACGCGCGCGTGTAGGCAAAACGACGAAAAGCGACAGGGAAACTTGACAGATAGCATATCGCGTGGTATAATTGTAACCGATTGTGAAGGATTTTGCAAACAAAGTTTGAACACGGCTTTGCAAACGGCCTCATTCAGGGCGTACTAAAAGCGCCAGATCGTGGCAAAAAAGCGAAACCTATTGCAAAACCGTACCGACTATGCTATAATGCATAAGATCACAATCAGAAAAATAAAATGACAGAATTTCGCCGAAACCCCCTTTCGGCGCTTTTGCTGTGTAAATAGATCTCAAATTTGTATGTACATGATCATAGGAGGTTTAAACTATGAAGGTTGTTCTGTTGGCAGGAGGATTTGGCACACGTATCAGCGAGGAATCGCATCTTCGTCCGAAGCCGATGATCGAAATCGGCGGTATGCCCATTCTCTGGCACGTAATGAAATATTACTCCTCGTTCGGCTTTAACGAATTCGTGATCTGCGCAGGCTATAAGCAAAGCGTTATCAAGGAATGGTTTGCCGACTACTATATCAACCACAGTGACGTGACCTTTGACTTTACCAAGAACAATAAGGAAAAGATCATCATTCACAACACCGAAACCGAGCCGTGGCGCGTTACCATCGTTGACACGGGTCTTGGTACCATGACCGGCGGCCGTGTCAAGCGCATCGGTCAGTACGTGGGCGACGAGCCCTTCTTCCTCACCTACGGCGATGGCGTTGCCAACGTTGATATCGCCAAGGAGCTGGAGTTCCACAAGGCGCACGGCAAGCTGGCTACCATGACTGCCGTTCACCCCGACTCGCGTTTTGGCGTTCTGGAGATCGAAAAGAACCAGGTGCAGGCGTTCCGCGAAAAGAGCGAGGCAGATGCCGGCTGGATCAACGGCGGCTTTATGATTCTGGATCCCAAGGTCCTTGATTATATCGAGGGCGACAGCACCACGTTTGAAAAAGAGCCCCTTGAGACCCTTGTCAAGGAGGGCGAGCTGATGGCATTCCGTCATCGCGGCTTCTGGCAGTGCATGGATACCATGCGCGACAAGGAAAAGCTGGAAGGTCTCTGGGCATCTCGCAAGGCGCCCTGGAAGCGCTGGGAGGACTGATGAAGGCCATCGGATTCGATCTGGAATTTTATCGCGGCAAGCGTGTTTTTGTCACGGGTCATACGGGCTTTAAGGGCTCGTGGCTCTGCCGCATTCTGAAAATGGCGGGCGCCGAGGTGACGGGCTTCTCGACCGAGGCACCGACCACCCCCTCGCTGTTTGAAGCTTCGCGCGTTGCCGAGGGTATGACCTCTATTATCGGCGACGTGCGCGATTTTGATGCACTGTACGCCGCGTTTGAGAAGGCACAGCCCGAGATCGTGCTGCACCTTGCGGCACAGCCCATCGTGCGCGAAAGCTATCGCGAGCCGGTTTACACCTACGAGACCAACGTCATGGGTACGGTCCATATTCTCGAGTGCGTGCGCCGCACCTCTTGTGTCCGCTCCTTCCTGAACGTGACCACCGACAAGGTGTACGAGAACAAGGAATGGGAGTGGGGCTATCGCGAGAACGAGCCGCTGGACGGCTTTGACCCCTATTCCAACAGTAAATCCTGCTCGGAGCTGGTCACGCACAGCTATAAAAATTCCTTCTTTGCCGATGGCAGAGTGGCAATTTCCACTGCTCGCGCGGGCAACGTGATCGGCGGCGGCGATTTTGCGGCTGACCGCATCATTCCCGACTGCGTGCGCGCGGCGCTTGCAGGCGAAGAGCTGGTACTGCGTAACCCCTATTCCACCCGTCCCTATCAGCACGTGCTGGAGCCCCTGTTTGCGTATCTGATGATCGCGGCACGGCAGTATGAGGATGGCAAATACGCAGGATACTATAACGTAGGTCCCGATGAGGTCGATTGCTTTGCCACCGGCAAGCTGGTCGAGCTGTTCACCGCCACCTGGGGTGACGGTATGCGCTACGTTGTGCGCTGTGACAACGGCCCGCACGAGGCAAATTTCTTAAAGCTGGATTGCTCGAAGCTGAAAAGCGTATTCGGCTGGCATCCCACGTGGAACCTTGCCGCCGCCATCGAAAAGGTGGTGGAATGGACGCGCGCTTGGGCAGCGGGCAACGATGTGGTTGCTGTGATGGATGAGCAGATCAAGGCATTCCTTGCAGCTGAAAACAAATAATTAGGAGATCAATTTTATGCATTTCAACGGTAAAAGCGAAGCACAGGCAAAGGAAGAGATCCTTTCCCTTGTTAAGGAGTATTGCGACACCTACCATAATCAGAAAAAATGGCAGGAGGGTGGCAGAATTTCTTATGCATCCCGTGTTTACGACAGCGAGGAGATGGTCAACCTGGTTGACAGCTCGCTGGAATTCTGGCTGACCTCGGGTCGTTACACCGACCAATTTGAGGCAGAGTTTGCCAAGTACCTTGGCGTGAAGTATTGCAGCCTTGTCAACTCCGGCTCGTCTGCAAACCTGCTTGCCTTTATGACCCTGACCTCTCCTTTGCTTGGCGAGCGCGCTGTGCGCCGCGGCGACGAGGTGATCACGGTTGCCGCAGGCTTCCCCACCACCGTAACCCCTATGATCCAATACGGTGCGGTTCCGGTATTTGTGGATGTTACCATTCCGCAGTACAATATTGATGTTACCCAGCTGGAGGCGGCTCTCTCGCCCAAGACCAAGGCGGTCATGGTTGCCCACACGCTTGGCAACCCCTTTGATCTGCGCACGGTCCGCAACTTCTGTAACAAATACGATCTGTGGCTGATCGAGGATAACTGCGATGCCCTTGGCTCGGAGTACAACTTCGACGGCACCACGTATCTGACGGGCACCGTGGGCGATATCGGCACCAGCAGCTTCTATCCCCCCCACCACATGACCATGGGTGAGGGCGGCGCTGTTTACACCAACAATGCCACGCTCAACAAGATCATTCGCTCCTTCCGCGACTGGGGACGTGACTGCGTCTGCCCCTCGGGTATGGATAACCTTTGCAAGCACCGCTTCGACCGTCAGTACGGCGAGCTGCCGCTTGGCTATGACCACAAATACGTATACTCTCACTTCGGCTACAACCTCAAGGCAACCGATATGCAGGCAGCAATCGGCTGTGCCCAGCTGAAGAAGTTCCCCTCGTTCGTTGAGCGCCGTCGCCACAACTTCGCACGTCTGAAGGCGGCACTTGCTCCCGTGGCGGATCGCCTGATCCTGCCCGAGGCGTGCCCCAACTCGAATCCCTCTTGGTTCGGCTTCCTCATGACCTGCCGCGAGGGCATTGACCGCGAAAAGGTGGTCCGTTATATCGAGGATCACGGCGTGCAGACCAGAATGCTGTTCTCGGGCAACCTCATCAAGCACCCCTGCTTTGACGAGATGCGCAAGAGCGGCGAGGGCTATCGCGTTGTGGGCGATCTTGCCACCACCGACCGCATTATGACTTCCACCTTCTGGGTGGGTGTATATCCCGGTATGACCGACGAAATGATCGATTATATGGCTCGCACCATTATCGAGGCGGTTTCGCAGGCATAATTTTAAAAAACGAGGAAAATATGGAAGATACCAGCAAGGTGATCCCGCAGGCGGCTGAGCGCAAAAAGCTGATCAGCGTGATGGTTCCTACTTATAATGAGGAAGAAAACGTCATTCCGCTCACCGAGGCGATCATTGCCGAATTTGAAAAGTCCCTTCCCCAATACGATTACGAGATCGTATTCATCGATAACTGCTCTACCGATACCACGCGCCCGAAGCTTCGCGAGCTGTGCGCAGGCAACAAACGCATCAAGGCGATCTTCAACGCGCGTAATTTCGGTCAGTTCAATTCCCCCTATTGGGGCATTTGCCAGACGCATGGTGATTGCACCGTAACCTGCTGTGCCGACTTCCAGGATCCGATTGAAATGATCCCGAAGCTGGTCGCCAAATGGGAAGAGGGCTATCGCGTGGTCTGCGCGATCAAGACCACCAGCAAGGAAAACAAGATCATGCGTTTCCTTCGCACCTGCTACTATAAGACCATCCGCAAAATGTCCACGGTCGAACAGATCGAGCATTTCACGGGCTTTGGACTTTACGATCGCACCTTTGTTGACGTTCTGCGCAACGTTGACGATCCCTCGCCCTTCCTTCGCGGCATCATTGCCGAGCTTGGCTTTGCCAAGGTCGAGGTGCCCTACGAGCAGGCGAAGCGCCGTGCGGGCAAAACGCACAACAACTTTAAGACCCTTTACGATGCGGCGATGCTCAGCTTCACCTCGTATACCAAAACGCCCATCCGCTTCTTTACCTTCCTTGGTGCCTTTTTGATGGGTGCCTCGGTGCTGGGTGCGGCGGCGTGCCTTGTTGCCGAGCTTGCCTTCTTTGGCGCAGGCTTCTGGTGGCTGGCGCCCGTGATCGGCTTCTTCGGGTCGCTCAACCTGATCGCCACGGGTATCCTTGGCGAATACGTGCTGTTGCTGCGCTCGAAGATCAACAAGCGCCCGCTTGTGGTAGAGGAGCTTCGCATTAATTTTGATGAATAAAGGAGAGACCGTCAGGTCTTTTTCTGCCAACCATACGCATATACCCCGTGCGGCATGTACACGGTCGGACATCTGGTGCTTTTCCTTGTCACAGTGATCGGTGTTGCCGCGGGGCTTTTCCTCGCGCGCGGATTGGATGCGCGCCGTGTGCGCACCGTCATCCGTGCGGTCACGGCACTTTTGTGGGTGCTGGAGGCCGCCAAAATGCTGTTTGTGCTGTTGGTCACCGAATCCAGCAACCCAAACGATTTTATTCCGCTGTATTATTGCAGCCTCATTCTTTACGCGGGGCTTCTTGCCTCGGTAGGCAAGGGGCTTCTGCAAAAGCTGGGAGATGTGTTCATCGCCACGGGCGGTGTTGCGGGCGGCATTTGCTTTCTTATTTGCCCCAACACCTCGCTCCCTCGCTATCCCGCCTTCCATTTCATCTCGTTCCACAGCTTTTTGCTGCACGGGCTGATGGTCTTTCTCGGGCTTCTGCTGCTGATGCGCGGCATCTACCGCATTCGCCTTGGCGACATCAAATACTGCGCAGGGCTTGTCAGCGCGATGTGCGCTGTGGCGTATGCCTTTAATCTCTTGTGGGATCATTTCAATCCCGACAGGGCGTGGGCGAATCTGATGTTTATGTCAAAGGATTTCCCCGGCACGCCCGTCAGTATTCTGTATCGGCTAGCGGGTCCCGTATTTCCCGTTTTGATGTGGCTGATACAAGCGTTCATCCCCTTTTTGATATTTGTTGCCGCACAAAAGGCAGTGGATGCCGTGCGGAAAAAATCTGAAAATGAAATTTGACTTTTGTATGCCGCAGGCATCTGAAGGAGGATTATGAATTACTTTTTGGATTACATACGGAATATGCTGTCGCCCTACGGCATGACAACGCTCGAATCCATCGGCTTCCGTATTTCGATCGGTATCGGCATTCTGTTTACTGTGCTGTATACCTACCAATTCGTGTACGTGTTCATCGCGTGCATCAAAAAACCGAAAACCTATCCTGCCACCGACCAGACCAAGCATTATGCCATTCTGATTGCCGCACGGAACGAGGAAAAGGTGATTCCCCAGCTGCTCAAAAGCATACAGGGGCAAACCTATCCGAAGGATCTGATCGACGTGTATGTGATCGCCGACAACTGTACCGACCGCACCGCCGATGTCTGCCGCGAAATGGGCGCCATCGTCTATGAGCGACAGAATAAGGATCTGATTGGCAAGGGCTATGCCCTGCAATTCCTGTTCCGCTGTATCGGACGCGACAAGGGTCTGCGCTCCTACGATGCCTATATGGTCATCGATGCCGATAACGTGCTTCGCCCCAACTACATTGAGGAGATGGACAAGGCGCACTGCGCGGGCAACCGCATCCTGACCTCTTATCGCAACTCGAAAAACTACGGTGCAAGCTGGGTGAGTGCGGGCTATTCGCTTTGGTTTATGCGCGAATCGCGCCATCTGCAGAACCCCCGTTCTCTGCTGGGCACCAGTGCCGCAATCTCGGGTACGGGATTCCTTATTGACAGCGAAATCATCGAACGCAACGGTGGCTGGAAGCACTTCCTGCTGACCGAGGATATCGAATTCAGTGTCGACTCGATCCTGCAGGGCGAGCGCGTAGGATACTGCCACCAAGCCGAGCTGTTTGATGAACAGCCCGAAACCTTCCGCCAATCCTGGCGCCAGCGCATGCGCTGGGCAAAGGGCTTCTTCCAGGTCTTCCGCCATTACGGCAAGGGCCTTGGCAAGGGCGCGCTGAAGCTGCAGTGGTCCTGCTATGATATGACCATGAACATTATGCCTGCCTTCTTCCTTTCTACCATTCAGCTGGGCGGCACCACGATCCTGCTTATTCTGCACGCGATCCTGCATCACGAGCTGTCATCCAAGCTGCTTGGTAACTATCTCTACTTCTTCGGCTTCAGCTATGCGTTGCTCTTTGTTCTGGGCTTCATCACGCTGATCACCGAATGGAAGCACATCTACTGTCCCAAATGGAAGGCGATCCTGCATACCTTCACCTTCCCGATCTTTATGCTCTCGTATTTGCCGATCTCGCTTGTCGCGCTCTTCTCGAAGGTCGAGTGGAAGCCGATTCAGCATCGCTACAATGTCGATCCTACCGAGATCGAAAAGCAAAGCAAGGGCGCAGTGCTGACTGCCGTTGATGGCAAGGGCGCCGCTGACGAGGACCAGGAAGAACAACAATAAAAAACGGGAGAGGATCGATATCGATCCTCTCCTTTGCTTTGGAGAACTTATGATGAAACTGTTATTTGCATCCGATCTGCACGGCGACCTTGCGGCTGTTCGCCGCCTGCTTGAGGTCTACCGTGCCGAGGGCGCCGAGCGCCTTGTGCTGCTTGGCGACATTTTGTATCACGGTCCCCGCAACGATCTGCCTGCGGCATACGATCCGCGCGGCGTGATCGCCGCGCTGAATCCCTTGCGCGAGGAAATTCTTGCCGTGCGCGGCAACTGCGATGCCGAGGTCGATCAGATGGTGCTTGAATTTCCCATTCTCGCCGATTATGCCGTGCTGCCTCTTTCGCAAGAGGTGATGGCGTATCTCACGCACGGTCACCGCTATCATGAGGAAACGCCGCCCCCAATGGGCGCGCGGGATATCCTGATCCACGGGCACAGCCACGTAGCGGGCGTTACCGCCTGCAAGACGGGGCAGGTGTGCCTGAATCCGGGCTCTGTCTCGATGCCCAAAAACGGCACGCCGCCTTGCTATATGGTATGGGAGGATGGCAGCTTTGAAATCCGCCGTCTTGCCGACCAAACCACCTTTAAAAGCTATAAAATATGACGCTTTTGGAAAAATTAAAAACATTTAAAAATAAAATTGGAAAATATGTCAACAGAATTAGAAAAATAATGGAAGAAAAATAGAAAATCCCCGCGCCGTAGCGCAGGGCTTTTTTCACGCCTTGGGGATATCCCAAAGCCCTTCGTCCAGATAACAGCGGATGGTGTCCTCTAACCAGAACGAAAATTCTATGTCGGGGTGCTTGGCGGCGATCTCCTTCATACGCAGATAGAGATCACGCCCATCCCCCGCATCGTGCCAGATGTCGGCAAACACAAAATCATAGTTGCCTGCCATCTTCTGCTCAGCAAACAAAAAGGCATCGCTTTTGATTACCTTTATCTTTTCTTTGTGCGGAAACTGCGGCAGAATGTGCGTTTGAAACAGATCGATCACGTCATCACTAATATCCACCACCGTGACCGATTCCACCTCGGGCTTTTCGGCGGCGTGGTAAGCAAAGTAGCCAAGTCCCAATCCAAAGGTCAGCACACGGCCGTGCGCCGCGTTGATTGCGGGATAGGTGGTCACCATTTCATTGGGCTGCAGGGTCATCCATTCCCGCCCGTTCTCCAGCACTGCGGGGAAGGGGTATTCCTCGGTAAAAAAGCCGATCTGCGGGATCATGCGGCGGTCGGGGGTGATGACAAAATCGTTGCATACGAAGGGCTCAAAGGGCAACAGACTTTCTTGCTTCAGCTGCCATCTGCCGCGCGTATCGTTGGGAATTTTGATGTTCTGAAAGTACGGGTCATTGCGGTAAGCGGCGGTTTGCTGGAGAGAAAGCGCGGGTAAGAGCCAATAATGAAAGAAAATGCGATCCTCGCCAGCGGGGTCCATATCCGCCATAGCGGCAATGCAATGGGCAAATGCCTCAGCCAGCGGAATGTCGCAATCCTTCGCTACGCCACCCACGATATTCCCATCCAGTGCGCGGGGCATAAAGTTCAGATAATAGCTGAAAAGCTCGGCTAAGCGCGAGTTGTATTGTCGCACGGTATCGGGTGATACACGGGGCGATTCCTTTAAAAAATCCTGCATACGCTTTCCTCTCTTTTATGCAAAAAGCACCTGCTTTCGCAGGTGCTTTTTTCTGGGGTGGGTGATGGGATTCGAACCCACGGCCTCCAGGGCCACAACCTGGCGCTCTAACCAACTGAGCTACACTCACCATATAAATTTTTGCAGTGGCGCGCCTTGAGGGACTCGAACCCCCGGCCTACTGCTTAGAAGGCAGTTGCTCTATCCAGCTGAGCTAAAGGCGCGTACAATGGAGCGGGTGATGGGAATCGAACCCACGCGGCCAGCTTGGAAGGCTGGAATTCTACCATTGAACTACACCCGCTTGTGGTGATTTATCAAAACTGCCTTACAATCATACCACATTCAGCAACGCTTGTCAAGAGCAAAAATAAAAAAATATTTGAAATTCCTTGGCAATGCCGTAGCGGCTCTTGCCATCGGACGCGAAATGTGGTAAAATAATAAGGAATAATACTTGAAGGGAGCAGGGAAATGCCGTTTTTTCAGCCTGACCATACCTTTCTTTGTTACCGCGATGTCAGCGCCGCGTTCCTCGCAGAACAGGGGATTCACGTGCTGCTGCTTGATATCGATAATACGCTTGCCCCCTACGAGCAGCCGGAGCCCGATGACCATATCCGCGCATGGCTGAAGGGACTTGCCGATGCGGGGATTCAAGTGGCGTTTTTGTCCAACAATCACGCCGACCGTATCACGCTTTTTAATGCCACGCTGGGGCTTCCCGCGCGCTTTGATTCGCACAAGCCGCTGGCAGGCACCGCAAAAAAACTGATCCGCGAGCTTGGCGGCAATAAACGAAATACGGCGCTGATGGGCGACCAGATTTTTACCGATGTGCTTTGCGCCCGTATGGCTGGCATCCGCGCCATGCTGGTGCCCCCCATCAAGGATCGCACCGACTGCGGCACGCGCTTCAAGCGCTATCTGGAGCGCGGGATCCTGCGCCGCTATCACAAACGAAATCCCGATGCACCCGATGTGCGTAAGGGAAGTACCATAAAGGTGGATACGTTATGAGAAAACACGCAATTTTTGGCCCCGGCGGTAACAGCCAGAGCTTTTACGACGCGGGTCTAAAATCGACCCTGCAGGCACCTGCTTTTGTCAAGGGGCTTGGGCTTGGTGCATATGAATTTGAGGCGGGCAACGGCATTTCGGCGGGGCGCGCTACGCTGGAAAAAATCGGTGAGGCGGCACGTGCCGAGGGGATTGAAATGTCCCTGCACACCCCCTATTATATTTCGCTGTCGGGTGTTGACCCCGAAAAGCGCCTGAAGAGCATTGATTACATTCAACGCTCACTGGATGCCGCCGATGCGCTGGGCGCCGATACCATCGTCATCCACACGGGAAGTGCCGCCAAGATCTCCCGCCGTGAGGCAATGGATCTGGCACGCGATACGCTGATCAAAACCCTTGAGGCGGTAGGGGATACCCCCATTCATTTGGGACTTGAAACCATGGGCAAGTTGAATCAGCTTGGCACGCTTGAAGAGGTGATCGAGCTGTGCCTGATCGACCCTCATTTTTACCCCGTGGTGGACTTTGGGCATATGAATGCCCGCGAACGGGGTGGATTTTTCCCGGATGCGGATAGCTATCGCCGCGTGTTTGATACCATCGCCAATGCCCTTGGCGACGACAAAGCGCGCTATATGCACTGTCATTTTTCCAAAATCGAGTATACCGATGCAGGCGAGAAACGCCACCTGACCTTTGAGGATCGCGTATACGGTCCTGCCTTTGAGCCGCTTGCCGAGGTGATTGCACGCGAGGGACTTTGCCCCCGCATCATCTGCGAATCAGCAGGTACAATGGCTGAGGATGCGCTGGCAATGCAGATGGCATATCTTGCCGCGTGTGCGAAATAACCCCCTAACGGGGTATAAAAAATCCCACCCGATGTGATCGGGTGGAATTTTTTTAGATGTAAGAGAACAGCAGATGTCGGCTGTGCTTGTCCAGCTTGTTGTAGTCGGGGATCTCATAGCGGTTGTCGCTTGCATCCCGCACCAGCACGCGCCCATCTCGCATCAGCTTGATGTCGCTGTGTCGGTTGCGGATGCGGAAGGAAACCTCACCAAGATCGGTTTCCACACGCCAGGTCAGCGTGCCGAATTCCTCACCGCTTTCAAGGAGCCGTACGATTTTGGGGATGCGGTAAAACTCGGCGAAGCACTCACGCAACGCTTCTTCCGAGCCTTCGTCCAGCTCGCTGAATTCACGCACCAATCCGACCTCGCGCTCGTTTTTGTCAAGCAATGTGATAAACTGATCCTTGCCCGAAACGGGGAAAAGGCGGCGCGGCTCCAGATCGTCGATCACCGTGCCATCCCGCAGAGTAAGGGTTACGGTATACAGATCCTTGCGCGTGATGCGCGCGGTGTAGCGGTCAATATAAATACGTGCCATATGCCACCTCAAAATCTTTCCGCACGGCGGTCTTTTTCTACCTTGTCCGACATCGATTGAATTTCAACCAAACGGTAGTATTTGCCCTTCATAGCCAGCAGCTCCTCGGGCGTGCCGCACTCAATGATTCTGCCGTTGTCGACCACCACGATCTTATTCGCTTTCGACAGGGTCGAGAGACGGTGCGCAATCATAATGGTGGTGCGTCCGCTAATCAGACGCTCGATCGCCTCTTGAATGAGATGCTCGGTTTCGGAGTCAACCGAGGCAGTTGCTTCGTCAAATACCAGCATACGGGGGTTACGAAGCATGGCACGCGCGATGGAAAGTCGTTGCTTTTCGCCGCCTGAAAGACCCACGCCGCGCTCGCCCAGCATCGAATCGTAGCCGTCGGGCTGACGTACGATAAATTCGTGTGCGTTGGCGATGTCGGCGGCGTTGATAACCTCGTCCACTGTAAAGTTGCCGTCACCGTACGCAATGTTGTTATAAATGGTATCATGGAACATCATCGGCTCCTGTTGCACGTAGCCGATCTGCGAGCGGTAATACTGCATATCAATGGTGCGAATATCGACCCCGTCCACGGTGATCTCGCCTTCGTAGTGGTCATAATAGCGCAACAAAAGGTTCACAAGCGTTGATTTACCCGAGCCCGTTGTGCCAACGATACCGACAACGTCGCCGGGCTCGATGACAAGATTGATGTCATTCAGCACCTTTTTGGTGCGGTCGAACGAAAAGTTGACGTGCTTGAATTCAATTCGACCACCCATATCAGCATTCTTGTTACCCTTACCGAAGTCGTGTTCAGGCTCGGCGTCAAGAATATCCATAATGCGCTCGGCAGAGGCGATGGCGCTCTGCGTGGAATCCGAAAGGTTGGCAAAGAAGTTGACCGGCTCGCGGAACAGCGATGCAAAGGAGATAAAGGAAACCAAGAGACCCACCGAAAGCGCACCGGGCAGTGCGTTTTGCAGACCGTTGATGACCATGCTGCCACCCAATGCCCAGATCACCACCGAGCCACAGCAGGAAAAACAGCTGATGATCGCGGGGTAGGCGTTCAGCATTTTACCCGCCTTGGTGTCGGTGACACGCCAATCCTCCACCTTTTCGTTGAAATGCTCGACGGCATTTTGCTCGTTGGTAAAGGATTTGACCACACGGATGCCCGGAATGGTGTCAGTCAGTACCGAAGTAACGGCAGAGGAGCGACGCCAGATGCGGCGGTAAAAGGGGCGGATGTAACGGCGGAAGATGCGCGCACCGATGGTGACCAGCGGCACGGGGCAGAGCGCGAGCAACGCCAGCTTCCAGTTCATAACGATCATCACGACCATAATGCCCACCAGCTTGAAGAACTGCACCACTGCCTCTCGCGTGATGCGCAGCATATACGCCTGCAGAGTGGCGGTGTCGGTGCTGATGCGGTTGATGACCGCACCCGTCGAGGTCTTGTCGTAAAAGCGCATCGGCAAATGCTGTGCCTTTTCGTATACCTCACAGCGGATGCGCGCCATAATGCGGTTGCCCGAAACGCGCAGCATATAGCCCTGAATGCCCGTGAGAGAGAAATGGAACACGTTGATCAGCACCAGCGCGATCGAAACGCCGATCAGGCGATTGCGCTGCATGCCGGGCAGGATCTCATCGACCAGACTTTGCGTTAAGATCGGCGGCATCAGCGAAAGGAAGGTCGAGATGATCGAAAGGAAAATCGTAATGATCAATATTGCCGCCTCGGGGCGCAGATAGGAGCCCATACGGCGCAGGAGCCTTCCTTTGCTCATACAGTGTACGCAGGTGGCGCCGGGCGAGGAGAGTGTTCTGCCGCAGTTGGGGCAGACCGACAGCATCTTGTCATACGTGCCGCGCACGACCTCGATCGCCTCGTCGGGGGATTCGCCGCCGATGACCGAACGGATAAAGGTAGCCGCCGCATCGGCAAGCGCCGCCACTGTCAGCGTGAAGCGGAAGAGGTTGACCAGCTTTCCATCCTTGCCCCTGACACGCAGCATACCGTTGCCGTACATACGCTTGGTGAAGATCTCATCAATGTCAGAAAAGGCGAACCGCTTTTCGACACGGTCCGCCTTGAAGTCATATAGAAAGACCTCGTCAGCGGTAACCGCAAGCGCAGTTGGATCGTAACGGTTGCTGGCACCAATCTCACCGAAAACGGTGAAAAGAATTGGCGTGCGAGCCGCGCCCCGCAGGGACACCAGCTCTTTTTCAGTAGGCTTTCGGTTGGAAAGAAAATTCGTTTCCATAGGGTATCGTGCTTTCCTTTTTGGGGAAGCACTCCTCCTTTCCGACGGGTCTATTCATTTTAGGGGCGAACTTGTCGCCTTGCGTAAAAGATAGCACGAAAAAATGCGAATGTCAACCTCTTTTGACAAATTTTTCGGGAAAATTTTTTTGTAAAATCTTTGTTTCGCCTTTTTTGAAAAAGCTCTTGACAAACACGCGCCATTCGGCTATAATAATAAGGCGAGTTTTCCAAAATCGCAAAAAGCGGGTGAGAATCCCCACATATTGGTATGGAGAAGTACTCAAGTTGGTGACGAGGCTCCCCTGCTAAGGGA
>JBGVCY010000127.1:0-25881 GCA_045119135.1 Eubacteriales bacterium
GGATCGATGGTATAGGCAGTGCTTTGATCGGTTGCGCGATACTCGGACAGCATATGTCCTGCTGCGCGCTTGGCAAACACAAGGCTCTCCAGGAGCGAATTGCTGGCAAGGCGGTTTTTGCCGTGCACACCGTTGCAGGCAGTCTCTCCCACGGCGTAAAGGCGCTCCATCGAGGTCTTGCTGTAACGGTCAACGTCAATGCCGCCCATAAAATAATGCTGTGCAGGCACCACGGGAATGGGCTGGCGCGTGACGTCATACCCTTCGTCCAGGCAGTGCTGATAAATGTGAGGGAAATGGCTTTTGATCTCCGCCTCGGGAATGGCGGCAAGCGAGAGCCAGACATGCTCGCTTCCCTCTTTTTTCATTTCCTCAAAGATGGCGTTTGCCACCACATCACGGGGCAAAAGCTCGTTGACAAAGCGCTCACCCTTACTGTTGAGCAATACCGCACCCTCGCCGCGCACCGACTCGGAAATCAGAAACTCTCTGCCGCTTTTTTCGGTATACATGGTGGTGGGGTGGATCTGGATGTAATCGATATGCTGCAGGCGGATATCATACTTCAGTGCCAGCGCCAGCGCATCGCCCGTCAGATGCGGAAAGTTGGTAGAATGCTTGTAAAGGCCGCCGATGCCACCCGTGGCAAGCACGGTATAATCGGCGCAAATGGCGTGGTAAGTACCCGCCTGATCTCTGCCAATGATGCCGTAACAGGCGTTATCACGGCAGATCAGATCGACCATAGTGAACTGTTCAATCAAAGTAATATTATCACATTTTCTCACCTCGGTCAAGAGGTGTGAGGTGATCTCCTTGCCCGTTTCGTCCTCGTGAAAAAGGATGCGGGGTCTGGAGTGCGCTCCCTCGCGGGTGTAAACGAACTCGTCACCCTTTTTCTCAAAGCGTGCGCCATAGGCGACAAGGTCTGCAATCACCTCGCGTGAGGAACGGATCATAATATCCACCGATTCGCGGTTGTTTTCGTAATGTCCCGCACGCATCGTATCCTCAAAGAAGGCATCGTAATCCGCTTCCTCTGGCAACACGCAAATGCCGCCCTGCGCGAGAAAGGAATCACTTTCCTCGGCAAGCGCCTTGGTAACGATAACAATATGTTTATCCTTGGGCAGATTCAGCGCGCAGTAAAGTCCCGCAACGCCACAACCCACAATCACAATATCAGCATTCATTTGGCAAGCTCCAGCATTCTCTCAAGGGGCAAAAGCGCGCGGCGGCGCATCCCGTCATCTACGGTAACCTCGCGGTCCTCGTTCTGCAGGACCGCAAGCAGGTTTTCCAGGGTATTCAGCTTCATATCTGCACAGCAGGGCGTGGGGCTTGGGAAATAAAAGCGCTTGCGCGGGCTATCCTTTTCCAGACGAAATCCAACGCCTTCCTCGGTACAAATGATGAACTCCTCTGCCTCGCTCTTCGCCGCAAAGGAAATGATATCCGCCGTACTGCCAACAAAATCCGAAAGCGCCAGCACAGACGGCTCGCACTCGGGGTGTGTCAGCACAAGCGCCTTCGGGTGCTTCTGCTTTTCGGCAAGCACCGCCTCGGGCGCGAGCGCCGCGTGGATCGGGCAACAACCGTCGTTGAGAATGATATTTTTCTCGGGCACCGCGGCAGCGACGTGCGCGCCCAGGTTACGGTCGGGAATGAAAAAGATGTTTTTGTTTGGCAGTGCCTTTACGATCTTCACCGCGTTCGACGAAGTAACGCACACATCGCTTTCACATTTCAGGGCGGCGGTGGAGTTGATGTAGCAGACCACGGCAAGATCATCGTATGCGGCGCGCATTTCAGCGATCTTTCCCGCCGCAACCATGTGTGCCATCGCGCAATCGGCGCGAAGATCGGGCATCAACACCTTCTTATCGGGGCAAAGGATCTTGGCGCTCTCGCCCATAAAGCTGACGCCGCAAAATACAATGATATCTGCCGTCAGTGTTTTGGCGATCTTGGCAAGGTAGAAGGAATCGCCCACAAAGTCGGCAATCTCCTGCACCTCGCAAGGGGCATAGAAGTGTGCCAGGATCACGGCGTTCTTTTGTTTTTTCAGTTCTTCGATCTGATGCTTCATAAAGCCTTCCTTATTTGTTTTGATTAACAAACAGTATAGCACCATATTTTACATCTGTCAAGTTATCTGTAAACTTTCGTGTCAAGAAACAAAAAAGGGTGTCGTTTGACACCCTTCTTTGTTGAAATGTTTTAGAGGTTTGAGAAAACCGAAATGGCTTTCTTCACGTCCTCTTTCATCGCGTGCATTGCCGCAAACTCAACGTCGTGCAGATAGCTCGACTTGCCACCCTCGATAGCTGCCTTGGCTGCCATATAGCCAGCCTTGGACATATACGAATAGTAATTGATCTTGCGGATGCCGTTTGCGATCGCACGGCGGAAGCCCTCGTCGCTGACACCGCTGCCGCCATGCATAACAAGCGGAAGCCCCGTAGCTGCTGCTACGTTCTTTACGACATCGAAATCAAGCTTGGGCTGTGCGGTATAGAAGCCGTGTGCCGTGCCAAAGGCGATTGCCAGTGCATCGATGCCCGTAGCGGCACAGAATTCCTTTGCCTCGTCGGGCTGGGTATAAAAATCCTCGGCACGCATATTGGTATTTGCTTCCTCATTGCTGCCCGCCTCGCCTGTAACAAGTCTGCCAAGCTCTGCCTCAACGCTGACGTCCATAGCGTGAGCTGCCTCGGTAATCTGCTTGGTCAGTGCCAGGTTCTGCTCATAAGGCAGCGCCGAGGCATCCATCATAACCGAGGTAAAGCCAAGGCGCAGCGCCTTGTAGACCATATCCAGCGACGTGCCGTGGTCAAGATGCACGCAAACAGGAACCTTCGCGTGCTGTGCCACTGCTACCATCGCGGGGCCGACCATCGAGATGTCATTGAACACGTTATGCACCTCGGCGTGTGCGATGATGACGGGCTGATTCAGCTCCTCAGCTGCAGCAACCACTGCCTGCAGGCTGTCAAAGCCCGTGGCGTTGAACATACCGATCGCCGTTTTTTGCTCCTCGGCGATCTTCAGAATATCCTTCAGATTTACTAACATTTCTTTTCTCCTTACATCAGATCTTCTGCCGAACGGGGCAAAAGCTTTTCTTCACGAAGCCCGCTGGTGGCATCGGGGGCACAAAGCGAGGCAACCGCCGCCGCTTCGGCAAGTGCCAGGATCTCGTTGTCCGTGGCACCGCGCTCGATGGCAATCAGTGCCCCTGAGCAAAAGGCATCGCCCGCGCCGGTCTTGCCCTTTACGTAGCCCTTCGGCAGCTTGTACGAAGGGCGCTCGGTCACGCCGCTTCGCGAGCAGCAAACACCGATCTCAGGCATATGGATGATGACACGCTCGCGCACGCCAAGCTTCAGCAGCTTCTTACCCATTTCGGCAAGATTGTCGCTTGTCGGCTCGATGCCGCAAAGTCTGCCTGCCTCGGTTTCGTTGAGAATGAGGTTATCAACGTAAGGCAAGCACGGCAGCACTGCCGCATAACGGTCGGAATTCTCACTGACAAGGTCGATTGAGGTGGCAATGCCTCTCTTTTTCGCCTCGCGCAAGATCTCGAGTCCGTCACCCTTGTCAACGCGATCCAGCAGCAGGAAATATCCAAGGTGAAGCATCTTGACGGGAAGCTTATCCCACGGGATATCGTCCTTGCCGAAGGTGGCGCTGGCGCCGGGGTAGGTAAAGAAGGTACGCTGACCGCCCGACACGCTCATCACGTCGGTAAAGCTGGTGGTCTCACCCGCCGCCACGGTCATGGCATCGGTGATAACGCCTGCGCTCTGCAGGGTGGACAGCACCAACGCGCCCGATTCGTCATCGCCCACCTTGCCGACCGCATAGATCGGCAGGGCGGGGTTGATTTTTTTCAGACCAATGCCATTATTGGGCACAAGGCCGCCAAGGGCGTGCGAGATGCTGCGGATCTGTGTCAGCTCACCGCTTTGCGGATATGCCGATATTTCGTAGATATGGTCTACCAATACCGTACCCGCAACTGCAATTCCCTCTCGCATATCAGTTACATTCCGCTACCAGGGGGCCTGCCAGCTCGGAAAGGAAGAACAGCTTGCCCGCAAGGGTGGGAATATAGGAAGAGGTGATCCAGGGGGTGGGGCCGTGACGAAGGGTCATCCACAGCGACATACCCTGCCACTGCATACCGCGGCCCAGCGTGCCGTCAGCACCGCCAATGGCGTAATCCGCCTGCAGGAAAAGGCCGGGGCCGATGGTGTTGGCGCGGCAAGGCACCAGCGTGGTGCGGGATTTGAAGCTGGTCAGTGCATTCTGCTCGACCGTCAGAGGATGGATCTTGGCGGCGATGCGGTAGGGTGCCTTTTCCCACTCTGCGGCGCTGGCGTAATCAGCGGCGTACATGGGCTCCCAGAAGGCGATGTGGCACATTCTGCCGATACCGTAAACAAGGATCAGCTTAGCGCCCTCTGCCTTCAGAGCTGCGATCTTTTCGGGGTAGGTGGGCAGGTTATCCTTGGTAGCAAAGTTTCTCTGATTCTTGGGAACGGTCAGCTCGCCCAGAGGATTGAAGAGCGCCTGCTCCATTGCGTACTGGAAGGCACCGGGGTTATCGGATGCCAGGGTGTTGCCCTCGCTGTCAGCCCACTCGTCCATATTGAAGGTGTAAACATGCTCGCACGAGATCTTCCATTCGGTCAGGAAGTAAACCACCCACTTATACATACCCATAGGACCTACGGGCAGGATGAAGGCGATCTTTTCGCCGCGCTCCTTGGCAAGACGAATCTGCTGTGCGATCTCGTGACCCATATAAATTTCAAACTCGGCAAGGCTTTCGCACTTGACGGGGGTGAAATCCTTGTTCCAGAAGGTCTGGCGGTCGGTTACTTTTTCGGGTGCATCGATACAAGCATCGATCTTATCAAAATCCCAGCCTGCGGGATAGAAGCCCTCAAGAAGGCTGCCTTTTACGGTAGAATTAAAGTTCATAGCAATTTCTCCTTTTCAATTATCAGCGTAAATGTTATCTACAACCTCTTGCACCTGCACGGCGCGATCGGCGTAGAAGTAATCGTTTTTGCCACTCTGCAGGATCTTCACAAATGCGGCGATCTGCTTGCCGTAAATGTTCTCGCCGGCACCCGTGTAGATAACAGGCTCGTTGACGGTGCGGCTCTGCTGTGCATCGTATGCGCCCTGAGGTGCAAAGAGGTAGCGCATCGTGCCGACCTCTTCCTGCGCCAGCGTGCCGTTGCAGATGATATAGCCCTCGGTGCCGTAGATCTCAAGCTTGCTCTCGGAAGCAAGATCGGGCACGTTGAAGTTACAGTCGATGTGACCCAAAATGCCGCCACGGGTCTTGAAAACGGCGATCGCGCTGTCCTCCACCTCGTAAGAGAAGGTGCGGGTAGCGGAGATCGCTTTGACGGTTTCGATCTCGTCGTTCAAAATATCCTCAACCAGCTCGATACAGTGAACACCAAGGTCCATCATCGCGCCGCCGCCACCAAGCGCCTTGTTCTGGCGCCAGGCGCCGGGGATATCGGGATACCAGCAAGAGAAGTTGGCGCGGATGCTGACCACCTGACCGATCTTGCCCTCGGCGATCATTGCCTTTGCCTGTTGGTGCAGATTATGGAATTTCATCAGGTAACCGATGCTGATCTGCTTGCCTGCCTTCTTAAAGGCATCAACCAGCTCGCGGCTTTGTTTGAAGGAAAGCGCCACGGGCTTTTCCAGCAATACGTTTCTGCCGTATTTGAGCGCCAGCATTGCCTGCTCATAGTGGCAGAACACGGGGGTGCTAATGTAAACGGCATCACACTCAACAGCCTTCAGCATCTCCTCTTCGTCGGTGAAAAACGGCACGCCGTATTTTTTACCGACTGCCTCTGCGGCGGCAGGCGCCTTATCCATGACGGCAACCAGCTCGCTTCCCGCTTCCTTCACAAGTGCAGGGATGGTACGTCTATCGGCAATGCCGCCTGCACCGATCACACACCATTTGATCTTATTGCTCATTGTTCTTCTCCTTTAGGGCAGCAGTCTCTTGGTCGTACCCTTCAGGTAGACTTGACACTGACGGAAGCCCTCAGCGTATTCTGCGCCGCACTGATAGCCGCGGTAACGGCTGCAGGTGCGCACCATATCGGCAAAATCGATGCCGTCGTGCTCGCGCATCCAGACCAGCTGGCTCTCGTGGCACTCAAGCATATCGATCTTCAGGTCGATCTCGTCGGCAATGTCAACGAACTCGGTGGGGTTGAAGTTGACACCCGCAAGGGTATCCATATAATAAATGGGCACCAGCTTTGCCACCTTATCTACCTTAGTGGGATAGTTGGGCAGCGTTGCCGTAAAGCTGGCATCAAACACCAGGCGCGATACTGCCGTATGGTCGGGCATATAGTCGTCGGGGTCGTGCGTGATGATCACGTCGGGGTCTGCGTAGCGGATGATATCCACCATTTTGTCGCGTGCCTCTTTGTTGTTGTCGTAGATCTGCAGGTCGTCAAAGCCACCCCAGATGACCTCGATACCCGCCATAGCGCCTGCGCGCTTTGCCTCGTTTGCGCGGATCACGCGCAGCTCGTCAGGCGGAATCACCACGTGACCAAGGTCGCCGCTGGATGCGTGGCAGACGATAACCGTATCGCCGCGCTTAACGCATTTGGCAAGCGTGCCGCTGCAGGCAATCTCAACGTCGTCGGGATGACAGCCAATAGCCAGAATTCTCATAGAAAAAACTCCTTTCCTATTTTTATACAATTTTATTGTGCCAAAAAGTATCCCGTTTGGCAATGCCCTATCATCCTCAAAAAGGGTAAAATAATCCGCAACTTTTTTCTTTTGAAAATAATTGACACTTGCGCCGCTTTGTGCTATGATGAAGATATGGAAAAGAAATACTACAAACACAAAATCGAAAATCTGCTGGTGATCAAGCACATCGTCACCATCCATTATTTTGAATTTGATAAAGATTTTAAGGGCCCCACCGAATCGCACGACTTCTGGGAGCTGGTCTATGCCGAAAAGGGCTCGGTGCTTTGCACCGCTGACGGAAAGGAGTTTGAGCTTTCTGAAGGCGAGATCCTATTCCACAAGCCCGACGAGGTGCATTCACTGCGCGCGAACGGCAGTACCGCGCCCAACGTTTTTATCATCTCCTTTGTTTCGGGCAGCGAGGCACTGCACTTTTTTGAAAACCGCAAGCTGCTGTTGCCCAAAAACTGCTTGCGCTATATCTATGCCATTATCGAAGAGGCACGACAGACCTTTGATCTGCCCTATTCGGATCCCGAGCTGAAGAAGATGCGATTGCTTTCGCACCCTACCCTTGGCGGTCAGCAGCTGATCAAAAATTATCTGGAAATCTTACTGATCGATCTGATGCGCGGTGAAAGCGAAAAGGACGATACGGGTGTCGTTTTTTTGCCCCAAGAGCAGCTTGGCGAGCGCGTTGCCGAAGAGGTGCTTGCCTATCTGAAGGAGCACATTGATGAACGCCTCTCGGTTGCCGATATCTGCGCGGCGCTGAACTATAATAAATCCTATATTTTTTCGGAATTCAAGAAGGCGACCGACCGATCGGTGATGTCCTACTTCACGCATTTGAAAATCAAAAAAGCGAAGGCTCTGCTGCGCGAGACCTCGCTTTCCGTCACCGAAATTTCCGATTCCCTCTCCTTTGATTCACCCAACTATTTTTCAAAGGTCTTCAAGCGTACCACAGGCTATACCCCGTTGCAATATAAAAAGATGAGAAAAAGGTAATTGCCGAAGGAGTCAATCATATGACCAAGAATCTGCCCAAAGATTTATTGAGATATTGCAGAAAAAGAATCTTGATACGAATAATACCTTGCGTGATCTTGACGGCTTTTTTCGCAACCATATTGATTTTATGGGGAAATATTATGTTCGATATAAATGACAACGTGTTTCGGGCATCGTGCTATTTTCTCTTTCTGCTTATTCCGTTTGCCGTCACAGGAGTTCCCCATAAATTAATAGATACAACATATTACGGAAAAATAAAGAAAGTTGATATTGTTACAACTACGGATAGTGATTCTTCTGTTAAGCCTACGCGTGAGCATTTGTATCTGAAAAACACGATCCGTTTGTGGATTGAAAAGCCCAACGGTAAACTTATTTATAAAAAAGTGTATAGTGGAAAGGTGCGGTTGCGGCAGCATTTGAACACATATCACGAAGGGGACTTCGTATTTCATCTTTACGGGACAAACACTGTTGTGGTTTTGCCCAACATAACCGAAACCACCGTTCATTGTGCGGTTTGCGGCGCATCAAATCAAATCGATAACGACAAATGCCGAGTTTGCGGTCATTCTCTGATCAAAAGCATTTAAAAAGCCCTGCGCAATGCGCAGGGCTTTCTGTTTGCCGGAAACACATGTTACATTAATCCCATACACCAAATGACAACCAGTGCTGTTAACGTTACCAAAGTATCGATTGTAATTCCATAGAACATAGGTTTCAGTCCGGCTTTTTTAAAATCGGTTACACTTGTTCCCAAGCCGATGGCTGCCAAGGCAGTGACCATCAAAAACTTGCTGGTGTCTTTTATGATTCCGGATGCTGCCACGGGAATAAAACCAACGCTATTCAAAACAGCCAACAGCAGAAAACCGCCGATGAACCAAGGCACGATCTTAACCAGATTTACCTTCTGACCGTTGCTTGCCGCTTTCAACTCTTTTCGCTTTATGCGAGTGCCAATATATGCAAAAACCAGCACGGTAGGAATGATGGCAATCGTTCTGGTAAGCTTCACCATTGTGGCAAAGTCGCCTGCAATCTCAGAAAAAGCATAACCGGAGGCAACAACACTGGCGGTGTCATTCACCGATGTTCCTGCCCATATACCGTACGCGATATCGGACATACCCAACGCTTTGCCCATAATGGGATACAACGCGATCATCACCATATCAAAGAGAAACGTAGAGGACATAGCAAAAGCAATATCCTTGTCATCGGCATCGATGACGGGAGCAATCGCTGCTACGGCGGAGCCGCCGCAAATACCGGTTCCTGCAGAAATCAGGTTACTCAGCTTCCAATTCAAGCCAAAAATCTTGCGGATAAAATAACCACCGCCAAAACACATGGCAAACGTAAAGATCATCACAAAAAAGGTCATCTTACCCACAGACATAATCGTATTGATGGAGAGTGATGCACCCAAGAGGATAATAGCAACCTTTAAAATTCTTTTAGATGTAAATTTAAGTGCTGGCTTTATCCATGTCGGATGAAAAAAACTGTTAATGATCGTGCCCAGAAATAAGGCAATGATGGATGCCCCCAACAACCCTCCGGGGATCAATCTTTCCAGAAAGACGGAAACCCCCGCCACCGCAAAGCATATGGCAACACCCAGTACAAACATGCCGCGCTCTTTTGCTTTAGATTCCATACCGTACTCCCTTTATTTTCATATTCGCTCTTTATTTTATCACGAAGTTATGATAAAATAAAGTTATTATACGGAATACGCCGATTCCAATTATTTATCAAGGAGACCCATATGGATACAAAGCTACATACGTTTCTTACACTTTGTCAAACGATGAATTACAGACTTGCAGCCCAGCGCCTTCATCTTTCACAGCCGGCTGTTACAAAGCAGATCCAATCCTTAGAGCATGTGCTGCAGACCAAACTGTTTTATTACGACGGACACACTCTGCACAAAACAGAAAATTGCATGCTTTTGGAACGGTATGCCATCTCCTTGCAATATCAATTTGAGGAATTGCAGCTGACGATTGCGGGCAAAAAACGCCTGAAGCTGCGGATAGGTGCTACCAAGACGATTGGTGATTATGTGTTGATCGATGCGATCAAGGATTATCTTCGTCATCCCAACCACGAGCTTTCTCTTGTGGTGGATAACACAAAGCATCTTTTGCAATTATTGGACGAAAATCAATTGGATTTTGCCGTTATTGAAGGCTCATTCAGCAAAACCAAATACGATTCCTATTTGCTGAAAATGGAGCCCTTTGTGGGCATTTGTGCCAAAAGCAGCCCTCTGTGCGGAAAGCATATTTCGATTGAAGAATTGCTGGACCAAACGATTATTGTGCGAGAAGAAGGTTCCGGCACTCGTCGGATTTTCGAAGAGCGGCTAACCTTCGCCGGATACGAGCTGAGCGACTTTTTCAAGCAAGTATCAATCAGCAGCTTCGTTGCCATTAAAGCCTTGGTAGCAAGCGGAATTGGTATCAGCTTTTTATATCAATCGGTTGTTGCCGATTCTGATGCCATTGGCACCTTTTCCGTTGACGGATTAACAGAACCGCACGCCTTCCACGTTGTCTATACACGCAATACCAACGCCAAGAATTATGCTGAACAATTTCTTGGCATCCAACCTCAAAGCAAGCATTTCTGATAGAGCAACACGTATGGCGCGAGTGGATTCAGGACCATAATTTCGCGCAAAGCGCGAAATGTCAAATTGCACCAGCGATAACAAAATAGGAAAGCTTCTGCGGCAATTTAAAGAGCGTCCCGAAGGGACGCCCCGCTCCACCAAACAAAAGCACCCGACACAAGGTCGGGTGCTTTTGTTTGGTGGGAGCGGGTGGATTCGGACCACCGAAGCATATAGCAGCAGATTTACAGTCTGTCCCCTTTGGCCACTCGGGAACGCTCCCATATGAAATTGAAAATGTTTCGGCGGCGTACGCCGCCGAACATCACTGGAGCTGGTGAACGGAGTCGAACCATCAACCTGCTGATTACAAGTCAGCTGCTCTGCCATTGAGCCACACCAGCGATTTCGGAACAGCAAGATTATATCACATTCAAGATGGCTTGTCAAGCCCTTTTTTGAAAAAAATCAATCTCTTTCTTTTCGCTCTCCCACACGCCCTTGAAAAATCGAATAAACTTTGCCTGATTTGCAAAGAAATTGTGACATTTGTCGGAAAGGCTTGACTTTTGTCGCGCGGGCGCGTATGATGAAATATGTAATTTTTTGCCAACCCCTTCCCAAGCATTCTGCTTGGGCGCGCTTTCACGAGGAGAAGTTATGAAGCCCCAAGTTTCCGACCCCAGACAGCAAGTATTCGACCTTGACCAAAGCATCAAGAATCTGAAACAAATCAATCTGAAGCTCTCTCGCATTCTGCGCCATCTCGAAGAGGATCGGCGCAACGAAAAGAAGCAGCAGAAATCTTAAACAAAGGGCTTTCCCACGGGAAAGCCCTCTTTTTTTGACAAATGCTACAACAAAATCCGCGCAAAAACACAAAAAATCGTCGCGCACCATCTTGGCAAAATCGCTTCCCTGTGGTATAATAAATTGTTATATGTTTGAATTTGAATTTTGAATTGTGAGGTATTCGTATGATTAGAAAGGATCTGCGTAACGTTGCCATCATCGCACACGTTGACCACGGCAAGACCACCCTTGTCGACCAGCTGTTGAAGCAGGGCGGCATCTACCGCGAAAATCAGGAAACTGTGACCCGCGTTATGGACTCGGGCACGCTGGAGCGCGAGCGCGGCATTACGATTCTTGCCAAGAACACCGCCGTGCATTACAAGGATATCAAGATCAACATCATCGATACCCCCGGACACGCCGACTTCGGCGGCGAGGTGGAGCGTATCCTCAAAATGGTAAACGGCGTTATTCTGCTGGTCGATGCCGCCGAGGGTCCCATGCCCCAGACCCGCTTCGTACTGCAGCGCGCACTGGAGCTGAATCACCGCGTGATCGTGGTCATCAACAAGATCGATAAGCCCGATGCCCGCCTCGGCGAGGTTGAGGATGAGATTCTTGAGCTTCTGATGGATCTGAACGCCACCGACGAGCAGCTGGACAGCCCCATGCTTTACTGCTCGGGCCGTGCAGGCACGGCATCGCGCACGCCCGATGGCGAGGCGACCGACCTGACCCCCCTGTTTGATACCATTCTTGACTATATCCCTGCCCCCGAGGGCGATGAGGAAGGCGATCTGCAGCTGCTGGTCTCCTCGATTGACTATAACGATTACGTCGGTCGCATCGGCATCGGCCGCATCGAGCGTGGCTCGCTGCGCCAAAATCAGGATGCGCTGGTTTGCAACTATCACTCGGGCGAGGCACCCAAGCGCATCAAGATCGTTTCGATCTATCAGATCGACGGCCTTGTACGCGTTCCCGTTGAGGAAGCAAAAATGGGCGATATCGTCTGCTTTGCCGGTGCCGGCAATATCACCATCGGTGATACCATCACCTCGACCACCTGTCCCGAGCCACTGGAATTTGTAAAGGTCAGCGAGCCCACAATGGAAATGACCTTTGCCGTTAACAACAGCCCGCTTGCAGGTAAAGAGGGCAAATTCGTCACCTCGCGCCAGCTGCGCGAGCGCCTGTATCACGAGACCCTGCGCGATATGTCGCTGCGTGTTTCGGACGGTGAGACCACGGACGAATTCAAGGTTGCAGGCCGTGGCGAGATGCACCTTTCGATTCTGATTGAAAATATGCGCCGCGAGGGCTATGAGCTTTGCTGCTCCAATCCCCGCGTGCTATACCGCGAGATCGACGGCGTAAAGTGCGAGCCGATGGAGCACGTAACCCTTGACGTACCCCAGGAATACGTTGGTCCTGTGGTAGAAAAGCTGGGTCAGCGCAAAGGCGATCTCTTAGAAATGGTACCCGTTGGCAACCGTACCCGCATTGAATATCTGATCCCCTCAAGATGCCTCTTTGGCTATCGCTCCGAGTTCCTGACCGCAACGCACGGCGAGGGTGTAATCAACAGCATTTTTGACAGCTATCAGCCCTACCGTGGCGAGATTCCGATGCGCTTTACGGGCGCGCTTGTTGCATCCAAGGCGGGCGTTACCACCCGTTACGGTCTCTTCCACACCCAAGAGCGCGGTAACCTGTTTGTAGGACCGCAAACCGAGGTTTATGAGGGTATGATCGTGGGCGAAAATCCCAAGAATGACGACATCTCCGTGAACCCCTGTCAGGAAAAGCAGCTGACGGCAATCCGTTCGAAGGGTGCCGATGAAAAGCTGCTGCTGACACCGCCTATCATCTTCACGCTGGAGGAAGCAATCGAATTTATCGCTGATGACGAGCTGATCGAGGTAACCCCGAAATCGATCCGTCTGCGCAAGAAGATTCTGAACACCGACCTGCGCATGAAGGAAATGATGCGCATCCGTCGCGCAATGCAAAACAAATAACCCCCAAACGGTGCCGTTTTTCGGCACCGTTTTCAATTTTGGGTGCTCCGTTGCATATACTGTAAAAAACGCAAGGAGAGTGCTTATGGAGCTGTCACCCGCACAAAGAAAAACCGACCATACCCTGATGCGCGAGATCTATCGCGCGTATCTTGGCGAGCTTTCCGCCATTACGGATTATACGCACAAAGCCATCGTGCTTAACCCTTTTTACCACACCGTTGCGGTACTTTTTGCCGAAATTTCGGAAGATGAGATGCGTCATTTCACCGCGCTTGGCGAGCTGTTGCGCGATCACGGTCTATCCCCCGCGGTGGATCTGCGCTTGCGGCAGATGCCTATCAAATGGGAGGGCAAGAGTAATGCGGAGCTGACAGATACCGTGAAGCGGCTCTTGTCAGAATCGCTTGCAGATGAAGAGCAGGCAAGCGAAAATTATCGGCGCCTTGCCGCTTGGTCGCGCAGCGCGGATATGCAACGTATTCTGACTGCCATTGCCGCAGACGAAGCGCGGCACGTCACCGCTCTTTCTGCGGCGCTTGCGCGGCTGGAGCGCTCGTAAACCGAAAAACGCCTTCCCTTGCGGGAAGGCGTTTTCTTATGTATTGTTTTTGTAAAACTCGTACCGTTCAATGAGATGTCGTCCGATCGCCACCAAGAAGCGGTCGGCGGCGGGCTTCAGCTCAGCGGGAAATGCAGGGTAAAAGCCATCCGATTCCATTGTGAGGTCCCCCTGATAATCAATATCAGCAAGTGCCTTCATGATCCCCTCCCAATCGTTTTTGCCAAGATAGGGGAAGGTGTGCTCATCCTGCATCAGATTGTTATCGTGGACATGCAGAGCCAACAAGCGATCATGACCGAGCGCGTGGATCATATCCGTAACGCTTTCGCCCACAAGCCCACAGTGACCAAGATCAAGACAGGCGACAAAATGCTCGTCGTCAAGCGTATCGATATAGCGCACGAACTCCTTTGCCTGCGAGCAGGTGGAATCCATAATGATCTTTCGCTTCGCATCCCGTTGCCACATGTTTTCAAGAGCGATCTTCACGCCATATTCCTTGGCATAAGGAAGGAGCGAGCGATAAAACTTCATATTGATCTCAAACAGCTCCTCCTCATGACCGCGATACGGCATGGGACCGTGCAGAGGATGGATGACGACCGCTTTACAGCCGAGGATGCCCGCGATCTCCAGCGCGCGCACCTGCTTGGGATAAAACTGCTCGGTAAATGCGACGGTATCGGTAAAATCAAAGCCAAAGCAGGCGTGTGCCTGATTGAAGGGAATGCCGATCTTATCGGCATGGGCGCGAAGCTCTCTTGCATATCGACGGTAATCGGGTGTGTTGAACACGTTATCGTCATACGACATATAAAACAGCGACATATCAACGGCATCGAAGCCTGCTTCCTTTAACAGTTCGATCGATCGCTCATCGCCAAAATCATTTTGCAGGTGCTCATGCTCGGTTGAAAGCTTCATACAAAATCCCCCAGAAGATCTTATTTTTTTTATTTTAGCACATATCAGAGAAAAAAACAATCTTTATTTCAACGCATAAGATGGTAAATTTGAGGAAAGCCTTTATAAAAAACGAAGAAGTGCTTATGCTTAATATACGCAAGGTCGCTATCATCGGCGTGGGTAACGTGGGAGCCACCACGGCTTATGCGCTTGCACAAAGCGGTCTGTTTTCCGAAATGGTGCTGATTGACATCAATCGTGCGCGCACCGAAGGCGAGGCAGAGAACCTTTGTCATGCCATTCCCTTTCTTTCCCCCGCCGAAATTTATGCGGGAGATTATGCCGACATCAAAGACGCAGCCATCATTATTATCACGGCAGGCGCAGCGCAAAAGGGCGCGGAAACACGTCTTGATCTGATTCACGGAAATTTAGGAATTTTCAAGCACATTATCGGGGATATCTGCCGCTATAACACCGAGGCGATCGGCGTATGCGCGGATCTCAAGCGCGCGGGTGCGGTAATCTGCTGTATTGAAAACATTGTCGTCGTACGACATGCAGAAAAGCGACATATCGACGGCATCAAATCCCGCCTCTTTTAAAATCTCAATCGAACGCTCGTCACCAAATCCTTTTGCAGATGGGCATGCTCGGTAGAAAGTTTCATATTCTGCCTCCTTGTACAAAAATCGTTACCACGTATTTATTTTATCACACTCCCCTCCCAAAAGCAACACAAAAGAAAAAATCCCCCTTTGGAGGATTTTCACTCAAACAGGTCTTCCATTGAAACATTCAGAATGCGCGCCACGGTATAAATTTCCTTGTCGGTGGCAATGCGGAGCTGCCCCTCCAGCTTAGAATAGCTGGTGGGATTGATATCACACCCCATCGTTTGCATTTTTGAAATAAAGTCTTTTTGCTTAATGCCGCGCTCCTTTCGTAAGCGCTCAATATTACGTCCCACCATATTGCAGTTGCCGTAACTCTTTTTCCTAATTTTCATATCAGCCCTCCACCCCGTGAATGCTTCTATAAAAATTATATAGACAAAAGCATTGGCTAAAATTCCGCTATGGAATTATAAGATAAATAATTCCGCTAGAGAATTTTCAGCCCAAACTGCGCAAAGGGACGGATGCCATGCTTCCGCCCCTCAAAAAAATTTGTAAAAAAAAGAAGATTTTTGAAGAATTTCACTTTTTTGCTTGGTATGTAGTAATGTAGAGTAGTTACTTTTTGCTCAGCGAATGAACCAAAGCGACGACGTGATCGAAATCATCCTCGTCTAACTTTTTCAGATCCTCGGTCAATGCGTTCCATCGGTCGGGAGCCTTCAGCTGGTCATCAAAGAAATCACGCGGGGAAATATTCAGATAATCGCAAATATAGAAGAATGCTGTCATGGAGGGAAGCGCCTTGCCGCTTTCGATGGTATTGATGTATCCGGGATTCTGACCGATCGAAAGGCTCATATCGCGCGCCGAAACGCTCTTTTTGTTACGCAAACGCGCCAAACGTATGGCAAATTCTTCTTGATGCATTCTGTTTCACCTCTCTTTCACTCTATATTTATTCTACCCCATATCAAGCAAATAATTTCGTATTAATTCTGCGAAACCTATTGATTTATCGCGTTTATTGTGATATAATGCCTAAATCCTGCGAATCCAAAGATTTTGATCGTCTAACCACAAACAAACCGACTTTTTTGCAACGCTTTTTAAAAGGAACCAAAAATGAACAACCCGTATAATCAAAATTCTGCAAAAACCGAAAAAACTTCCCCTATGGCGGACTTTGTTTACCCCTCTCGCCCTGACAATCTGGCACCGCCTCTTTCCTTCTTTGCATTCATCGCTTATCTTTGCCTTGCAATAATGCACGCTCTGCAATTCACGGTAATCGAGCATTTCGGCGGCTTTTACGTGGATGAGTTGCTGCAAACGATCGACCCTGTCGCACTGCTGCTTTCGCTGTTGTGGGTTGCATGCACACTGCTTGCCCTGATCCCGGTGGCAATCGTTGTAATCGTATATCTGACCGACCGTGAGCAGCACAAGAAAACCGCCCGTTTGCTGACCGTTCTGCACCTTTGCGGCATCGTTCTTTCCCTCGTCACCGATTTTCTGATCGGCGGCGTTCCCTCGGTGGTATCTCTGATCAGCTGGGCATTTATCGGCGCTCTGTTCTGCCTTGCGCATTACTCGAAGGCGAAGGTCTATGACCTGAAGAACAATCTGCACGCCGCTATCTTTATGGTGATGATTCTTCTGACTCTTTCCTTCGTTTTCCTTGCTTTTGTTTAAAACATAACCAACGGTGCGGGAGCTCTGGCTCCCGCACTTTTTTGTATAAATCACGGCGGCAGCGGAAACCCTTTATAAAAAACGAAGGAGTGCTTATGCTGAACACACGCAAGGTCGCTATCATCGGCGTGGGCAACGTGGGGGCCACCACTGCCTATGCCCTTGCACAAAGCGGTCTGTTTTCGGAAATGGTGCTGATCGATATCGATCAAAAGCGCACCGCGGGCGAGGCGGAGGACCTCAGCCACGCCATACCCTTTTTATCTCCCATTGAAATTTATGCAGGCGATTACCCCGATCTGTCGGATGCCGCCATCATTGTGATCACAGCGGGCGCCGCACAAAAGGGTGCGCAAACGCGACTGGATCTGATACACGGAAATCTGCCCATTTTCAAGCACATTATCGGGGATATTTGCCGTTATAACACCGAAGCAATCCTTTTGGTGGTCACCAATCCCGTGGATATTTTGACTGAGATCACACGTCGCCTTTCGGGCTTTCCCGCCCACCGCGTGATCGGGTCTGGCACGGTGCTTGATACTGCACGTCTGAAGTTTTTGCTGGGCAAGCGGCTTAGCGTGGATATGCGCCAGGTGCACGCCTTTATCATCGGTGAACACGGCGACAGCGAGCTGCCCGTGTTCAGCAGTGCCAACATCTCGGGGCTGGATCTCGCTCACTTCTGCGGCGAGGAACGCGGCGCGTGCAGTGATGCCGATCTTGAAAATCTGTTTATCAGAACGCGCGATGCGGCATACAGCATCATCCGCGCCAAGGGTTCAACTTATTATGGCATCGCCGAGGCGACACGCCGTATCGTGACTGCCATTTGCCGCGACGAATCGGCGATTCTGCCCGTTTCCGTGGCGCCCGAGGGCGCTTATGGTCTGTCGGATATTTCAATCAGCCTGCCCGCAATTTTGGGGCGCAAGGGTGTGAAACGCGTATTGCAAATGCCGCTTTCCGACGAGGAATGGGGAATGCTACGGCGTTCTGCCGCGCAAATGCGCGGGGTGCTTGACGAGGTGTTGCCGATTCTTCCAATACAGCATTAAAAAAGGGAGGCTACGCCTCCCTTTTTTAAAATCCGAATTCAGCCAGCAGATCGATGTCAGGCTGATAGCCCGCACGGCGCAGCATTGCCATTAACTGCGGCGCGGCATGTTTCACCTTCAGTGTAAGATCGGCATGCTGTCCTGCGGCAACGCCAAACAGCTCGTGCGCAAAATCGCGTCCGACCTCTTCAATCCCCGTAAAGTCAAGCTCTGCCTCGCGGAAGCCTTCCAACACAGCAAGCAGCCTGCGCGCCTCGGAGCGCGAGACAGGAAAATCTCCGCCAAAGAAGCGTGCCATTGGAATCTCGGTACGAACAAAGCCCGCATCGGGATCAACATAGTGCTCCATCACCTCAGACAGCTCGCGCTTCGAATCGTTGGCAAGTGCCATCTGCACAGCGGTGCCGCGGAAGCGTTCGGCTCCCTCTTCCTCACCCTCGTCACCGTCGGTACTGAACAGCTGATAATCAGAGCGAATCGCAAAATGATCCATCAGGCGTGATGTGAAGAAGATGCCCTCACCCGCGTGGGTATCGGGTGCGCCCGTGTAGCCGCCTGCATACAAAAGCGATGCCGCCTCGGCAGAGGTCAGTGCCTCGCCGCCTGCTTCCTTGACATCCTGCGCGATGCGACGGAAGATGCCCACGCCATTATCCAGCACACCGATGATGGTGGATAAGCGGTTGCGGCTGACCACGCAAACAATCGCCGAGGCACGCGAATGCTCCAGCGCGTTATTCATCATAGCGGTAAAGGCATAGCGCCAGATCTTTTGCAGATTGGCGGGAAGATCGGCAATAAGGGGCGCGATGTCGCGCGTAAACATTCTGTCCTCAGAATGCTCGCGCGAGGTATCCACGGTAAAGCGCGCGGTCTTGTAAAGCACGCGATACGGCATCGAGCCGCCGACACGCTCAACCTCACCATTGTTTTGCAGGGTAGTTAAATAATTATATACGGTAGAACGCGATACCGAAAATGCCGCCATTGTGCGGTCAACGAAATCGGGATCCTCGTCTGAAATGCATTGCAATAAGAATTTTTCCGCCTCAAGGCGTTCTGCTTTTTTCATAGGTCTCTCCTTCGACAAAAAATTACCGTATTTATTGTAACGCATTTCTTCCAAATAGTCAATATAAATTTTCCAATTTTTTAAAATTATTTTCTTGTTTTTTCGGAAACGAGTACAAAAAAGGTCGCGCCATGAAAGCGCGACCTTGCTGTGTCTTTTCTTTACTGATTACTTGGACATGCCGTTCTCGTAGGATTCGATCATCTTCTTGACCATCTGGCCACCGATCGAGCCTGCCTGACGGGCGGTGAGATCACCGTTATAGCCCTGCTGAAGGTTTACGCCGACTTCGTTAGCGGCTTCCATCTTGAACTGCTCAAGAGCCTTCTTTGCCTGCTTGTTTGCCATGTTTTGCTCCTTCGTCCGCGCGTCACCATCGGTCGGCATCGTCTGCTGACACGCGGCAAGGCGTGGACCTTTTCAATCTATTTTCAAGAGTGCTTTTCGCGCTCCGAATATATTGTGTGCCGCGCGAGAAACTTTATGATTGGCAATTTTATGTCGCAAAAAAACACAGGCAGAGCGCGTGGCGCTCTGCCTGCGTTTTTTCAAAAAATTATCGAACCGACAAAAAGCCCTTGTCAAGCTCGCTGTCCTTGCGTTGGTTGCGGTGGTTGGTGAAAATGGTGCCGTAGCCGTTTTCGTCGCAATCGGCAAGATAGTATGCCGTGTGTGCATCCAGCAAAAACTCCTTGACGCCACTGCGGATCATGCGGGGCGCCTCGCCATTGTCGCTGACCCACAGCTCGCCCTCGGTGCGATAGAAATAGAAGGTATCGTCAACCGTAACAGCAATGCTACCCTCGACGATGCTGTCGCAAAGATGCTCCGATGTAGAGCCAATCCGGCAGGAGAAGAGCGACCCGTGCTGATTGGTATATAGAATGCGACTGCCATCCACGTTGGCACAGTATGTACCCACATCCCACAAAAGCGCTTCCTTTTCGGTCTTGCCCGTCTTGCAACGGTACAGGTGTGTGCGGGTCTCCTCGTTCTGCTTTTCGTTTTGCAGGAAAAACACCGATTTATCGGTCACGGTGACAGCGGCAGTATCCTCGACAAACGATACATCGGAGAGTCTGCCATCGTCATCCAGATACGCCAGCATAATGCCCGTGCCGCGTGTTTGAAAATAATAATTGTCAAGCAGAGTGCTCATCATATACTGCGTGCCCTGTCGCAGTGCGCGCACGGTAACGCGCTGATTGGCGACCAGCGAAAGCGACTGTCCTGCGCTGACCTCGGGCAGAATAACACGCTCTGCGTCAACAAACAACAGGGTCGTATCGCCATTTTGCAGCATCACCTCAGAAAGATCGCGATTGAAGATCAGCGTTTCCAGCACGGGATCCTCGGCGCACAGCACACGCTCCTCACTCTTGCCCTTCAGCACGTAAAGCTTGCCATCGGCATCGGTATAATAGAGGTAGCGACAGTTGTCGGCAATGCCGATGGGAGAAAGATTTGCGGTCTCGGCAAGGTAGGGATTCTTTTCCGAGCTGGGATAAATATCTACCTGCTTGCCGCCGTTCTTTTCGTAAGCGAAGAAGAGATGATCGCCATCAGGAGAAAGGCAATATTCGTCGGTAATCGCCGCGCCTGTTACACGGGCGGCGGGATCATCCTTGCCGACCTGTGCGTAGTAAAGATCGTTTCCCACGCGATATGCTACCGCTTCGCCCTTGGCGGAAAGCGTAAAATCACTGACATCACTTGCAAGGCTGACCACATCCCGCCCATCAACCACGTAAAGGCTATTGCCGATCAGGGCGGCGCAGACCTCGCCGTTCTCATCATAGGAGCTGGCAAGCAGAGCGCCCGGTACTTCGCCGCGCTTTGTCCCATTCACCGCGATAACGGTAGCGTTTTCAGCAGGATCATAAAAGAATTGAATCGAATATGTTCTTTCGGCATAGGACATCGGGCGGAAGCGAAAGATCAGCACCGATGCAACGATGACCGCTACCAGCACCAGCAACGCCACGATGCGATTCCACAGCGCCGTTTTCTCGTTTTCGGGGAAATGAATGGGCACACCGCCCGTAGCAACGACCTCGTGACCGCTTGCTGTTTCTGCGGGAAGGTGTGCGGACGGGGGCGCGTGAGGTGTTTCTGTTCGCGTTTCGGGGGATGCCGTTCCCTCTCCTTCGGGCGCCGCCTTGGGTTTGCGTGTGCGTTTGGGCGCAGGCTTTTCGGCAGGCGTTTCCGTTCCCGTCTCGGGGGTTGCCGCCGCCTCTCCTTCGGGTGCCGTCTTGGGTTTGCGTGTGCGCTTGGGCGCAGGCTTTTCGGCAGGCGTTTCTGCTCCCGTCTCGGGGGATGCCGTCGCTTCTCCTTCGGGCGCTGTCTTGGGTTTGCGCGTGCGCTTGGGCGCTGGCTTTTTAGCGGTGTCAGCAACAGCTTCTGCTGCCGTTTGGTTTTCGGGTGGCGTGGGGGGAGCCTCGTTCATTGTCGCACGGGTACGCGTGGCAAGGTCGCCTTCCAGGTCAAATTCGATCGCGGTGCTTTCAACCTTTTGCTTTCTGGGCGCCATGTGCTTCCCCTCCTTTCATTGTATTCTGTTTTCATTTTACACAATTTGCGCATAAAAGTCAACCCCGTGCCCGCGTTTTGAGAAAAGCAGAGACCGCAAAGCAATCAGAATTGCTTTGCGGTCTCCATGATCAATTTTGTTTCGTCAAACGGCACCCGTTTGCCGCCAATCAGTTGATCGTCCTCGCGCGCCTTTCCTGCGATCAAAAGCGTATCACCGGGGCGCATCTCGCGCACGGCGCGGCGAATAGCAATTTCCCTGTCGGGAAGCAAAACATAACGCCACGGCTCTTCGATTTCGCGTGTCATCTCTTCACAAATCTTCGCGGGCGATTCGTCATCGGGATTATCGGCAGTCAGATAAGCAAGGTCGGCATAGCTTGCCGCCGCCCTACCAAGCGGGGCGCGGCGCTCAAATGCTCTTCCGCCCACCGAGCCAATCACCACCGTCAGCTTGCCCGTTGTGCGCTCCCGAAGGACGGAAAGGGCACGGGAAAGCGCCTCGGGCGTATAAGCGGCATCCCGATAGATATGACGTTCGCCGACAACGGCGACACACTGCAAGCATCCCCATAGGGCATGTCCCGAAAGCGCTTTTGCGATTTCGGCGACCGAAAGACCCGCAACACTTGCCAAAAGCGCGACCGCGAGAGCGTTTTGCACAGCGAAATCCCCTGGAACGGGTAAAGAAATTGCTTGCTCGCTTTGCCCAAGTGAGAGCAAAAAGCGCGTGCCGTATCCTCTTTTGGAATCATACGCTTCGCAGTGTTTGGCAGCACAATCACCGCCCAAGCCATATGTAAGAATTCGTTTGTGCGCATACGCATCACGCCAACGGTGCGGCAGGATCAGCAAAGGCGGATCGACAGCATCCAACAGTTGCTTCACATCGGGTGCCTCTTCCCCCTGTACGTCGGTAATCAGCAGAGCATCCAGCGACAGAGCACTTGCACCCTGATGCGCTAGCATATATGCGGAGATTTCCAACACCACGCATTGAACACCGTCCTTGGCAAGACGGTGCAAAAGATACTGTAATTGCACCCCGTCCGGCACGGTATTTTCAAAACGGTGCAGTTTTTTATCAACCAAAACTCCCTCGGTCAGAATCGCGGCAGTGCGTTTTCGGTTTTTGTCAAGCATCCGTGCCAGCGTGGCAACAACCGTTGTTTTCCCCGCCTTACCCAAAACACCGTATACGGTCATCGCTTTTGCGGGACGGTTCAGCAATTTTGCCGCCAGCGCGGCGCCCATCACCTCGCTGTTGTCACACAACAGCACCGTGGCATCCTGTGGCAATCCAAGTCCGCGCTCGGCAAGGAACACGCGACAACCCTTCCCGTAGGCGGCAAAGGCACTGTAATGCCCGTCCCGCAAGCCCTTTTTGGCACAAACGAAAAGGGTATCTGCGGTGGCTTCTCTTGCCTCGGTCACGATTGCTTTGATGTCAAACGTATTAGCGATATTATCACAACATCCCTCGATACGGGGTGCAAATTTCTCGAAAAGCTCCGATAACCTCATGCTCTGCTCCTCTCGCCTAAGATCTCGCCTGCCTCGCGCAGGATAAAACGCGATTCCAGCTCCTTTCGCGAGCGCTCGACAAAGCCATCGTAGCGACGGTCGCAAAGCACCAGCAAGGGCAAGCAAAGGCCTGATTCCTCGCCGACATCTGAAAGGACAGAAAGCAACACCTCATCAGAAAGCGCGGGGCCTGCCTCAATGATTTTGACCGAAGGCAAAAAGCGCAATGTCAGTGCGCGCTTGTCGGTCAGCACCGTCACGTCAGCACCATAGCGCTTTTGGATCTGGCGCACACACGCGTGGCACAGCGTATTGGATCCAAGCAGCACGGGATACAGACAATCACGCAGCAGCTCTTCCATGCGGCACTTCCCCCTTTCCTTTGATGAGATAATCTTATTATAAGCAATTCCCTTTGAAAAAACAAGCGAAATATGGGATTTTGCATTTTTTCTCTTGCACGACTCGCGCAAAAGGTATATAATGGTGGTACATCAAGCAAGGAGGAGCGTATGAAAAAGGAAAATTTGTATCATATCTTCTCCCATATGCCCGTTCTGGAAACCGAACGTCTTACACTGCGCCCGATGCGCGTGGACGACGCGCCCGATATGTACGACTATGCAAAGGATCCCGAGGTGACCCGCTTTCTGCTGTGGCACCCTCACACCGATATTACGCACACGCGCGAGTATCTGGAATATCTGGCGGGCAGATACCGTCTTGGCATGCACTATGAATGGGCAATGGTATTAAAGGAAACCAACCGTATGATCGGCACCTGCGGCTTTGCCGCGATCAATTGCCCCCATAACGTGGGCGAAATTGGCTATGTTTTGCATCCCAATTATCACGGCAAGGGTCTTGTGCCCGAGGCGGCGGCGCGTGTGATGCGCTTTGGCTTTTCGGTGCTGGGGCTTCACCGCATCGAGGCACGCTATATGGTGGGCAACGATGCCTCGTGCCGCGTGATGGAAAAGCTGGGCATGCACTTTGAGGGCGTGCACCGTGAGGCGATGCTGGTCAAGGGCATTTACCGCGATATCGGTACATATGCAATTCTCGCATCTGAATTTCGCGCCGAATAAAGACACCACATATTGGCAATACTCCTCCTTGCAATATTGCAAGGAGGTTTTTTATGGCAAGCTATACCAAAACAGGAAATGAGGTCGAGGCACTGAAGGGCACCAAGACCGAGCAAAATCTGCACACTGCCCTTTCGGGCGAATCGCAAGCCTATCTGCGATACAAGTGGTTTGAGAAAAAGGCAAAGAAGGATGGCTTTGTCGCCATTGCCAAGCTCTTTGAGGAAACGGCGGGGAACGAAATGGAGCATGCTGAGATCTGGTTCCGATACCTTGGCGGCTACAGCTCGACCGAACGCAACCTTGAGACGGCGGCAGGCGGTGAGCATTTTGAGTGGGAAACGATGTATGCACAGTTCGCCGTTGAGGCAAGAAACGAGGGATTCCCCGTGATTGCAGATCTTTTCGAGCGCGTAGCGTCGGTAGAAAAGCAGCATGAGGAAAATTACCGACGCGCGCTTTCTGAGGTGCGCGAGGGCAAGGTCTTTACCTCGGACAACCCACAGCAAAAGTGGATCTGCCTGAATTGCGGCTATGTTGTGGAAGGAAAAGAGCCGCCCGCCATTTGCCCCACCTGCGCCCATCCGCAAGGGTATTTTGACAAGAAGAACTAAAAAAGATCCCCCGTAACGGGGGATCTTTTAGTTTGCAAGATGGATTACCGTTTTCTTTTCTTTTTCTGCCTTTTGCACAAATAGCGCCGCACCACCGTATGAACGCGTAACATACGCAACTACATAATCTGATTTTTCTATCATCCAAGCATTTCTGTATGGTATCAAAATTTATTTTCTTTGTCAACCCGTATTCGGGTAACATTGCTTCGTTTTACCCTTATCATTATATTAACCCGAAATCGGGTAAAACGGCGATGAGGTACAATATGGAATATTCTGAATTGTATGTAAAACGCATTCGGCAGCTTTGTCAGAAACGCGGCTTGACCATTAACAAGCTGGCTACTATGAGTGATGTGAAGCAATCCACCTTAGACAATATTATGCGCGGACTGACCAAAAGCCCCGGGGTGCAAACCCTGCACAAAATTGCCTTAGCGTTTAATATGACACTCGCAGAATTTCTTGATTTTGACGAACTAAATCGTTATTCCTTTGAGGATGACGAAGAAAATTAAAAGAGCAGCGTACGCTGCTCTTTTTTTATCCTCTCGGTTTGCCGCCACGGCAGATCGCCGCTGCCAGAAGTCCAAAGCAAAGCGCCGCCGCGGTGCCGCCTGCGGCGGCAGTCAGCCCGCCCGTGAAGGCGCCAAGCAAGCCCTTTGTATCTACCGCCTCGCGCACACCCTTGTAAATCAGATACCCGAAGCCCGACAGCGGTGTGGTGGCACCCGCGCCCGCAAATTCCGCAAAGGGACGGTAAACTCCCACCGCGCCAAGTAACACGCCCGCCACCACAAAGCCGACCAGAATACGTGCGGGGGTCAGCTTTGTTTTATCGATCAGCACCTGCGTCACAACGCAAAGCAAGCCGCCCACCACAAAGGCAAGCATCAGTTTCAAAACGATCTGCATCACACATCCTCCTTTGCCGCCAGAGCCACCAGATGCGCCACGGCAGGAATATACTGTCCCTGCTGGAT
>JBGVCY010000128.1:0-7895 GCA_045119135.1 Eubacteriales bacterium
GATTTTCATAAAGGATATCGGTCTCACCCGCAGTCGCCACCACGCGACCGGCACGGGTGTTGGCACGCACCTTGCGCGATGCCGAGCATCCGACAAGCGAGATCATCATCAGTAGCATCAACGCCAGCGCCACCACGCGCAAAAAGATCTTTTTGGACATCACACGCTCTCCTTTGTCGTAATTTTCAATAATTAGATATAGTATACTTGATAATTATGAATATTTTATGAATGGGCAATATTTTGGCAAACCCCTTTCAAAACGCGCGCGAATGTGATATAATAATACCAACTATCTTGATGGAGGTTCGCTATGAAAGAAAAGTATAGCATTCCCCTCTCTGCGCTGATCGCCGAATTCGGCCTTGAGCCGCTTTACCTGCCCCGTGCGGCAGAGGAGATCATTATTTCGAATACTGAGGTCAACCGCCCCGGACTTGCCTTCGGCGGTTTTTTTGAAATGTTCAACCCCAGCCGTGTGCAGATCATCGGACAAGCCGAATACCGCTATCTTGAGGAGCGCGACGAAGCAAAGCGCAACGCCAAGATCGACGACTTCTTCCGCCTCTCGCCCGTTGCTGTTATCATGTCCACCTCGCTTACCCCCTTCCCCCGCATGCTGGAGGCTGCCGAGCGCGAGGGCGTGCCGCTTCTGATGACACACGACCGTACCAGTGCCTTTATGGCGGCGCTGATCGCGTTTCTCAACGTCCAGCTCGCTCCCCGCATCACGCGACACGGCGTTCTGGTTGAGGTGTACGGCGAGGGTCTGCTGCTGTTGGGTGACTCGGGCGTCGGTAAAAGCGAGACCGCCATTGAGCTTGTCAAGCGCGGTCACCGTCTGATCGCCGACGACGCGGTTGAAATCAAGCGCGTTTCGGCAAAAAGCCTGGTGGGCGAGGCGCCTGCCATTATCCGCCATTACGTCGAGCTGCGCGGCATCGGCATCGTTGACGTACGCCGTATTTTCGGTATGGGTGCAGTCAAAGATTCCGAGCGCATCGACCTTGTGATCAACCTGGAGCCCTGGGTACAGGGTAAAATGTATGACCGTCTGGGTCTTGATAATCAAACAATGGATATTCTGGATATCAAGGTGCCCTGCATCACCATTCCCGTTCGTCCCGGTCGAAACCTTGCCATCATTCTGGAAATTGCGGCAATGAATAACCGACAGAAGAAAATGGGATATAATACCGCAGAAGAATTCAATAAAAAGCTGATGGGACAAATGGGAGTAGAATCATGAAAAGCACACAACTTCTGAAGCAGTTGAAAAACGGCGCTCTGGACGCCCGTTTCACGACACTTTACGGTGCCGATCGCCTTCTCGCCGCACAGGAACGCTATGAAAAGGCGATCCGTGCCTTCACCGCCCTTTATGGCGAGGACCGTGATATCTCGCTGTTTTCGGTTTCGGGTCGCAGCGAGCTTTCGGGCAACCACACGGACCACAACCACGGCTGTGTGATCGCCGCCGCCATTGACCTTGATATCATCGCTGTGGCATCCAAGCGCGCTGACAGCATCATTCGCGTCACGTCCGAGGGCTTTCCTGAGGATGTGGTGGACATCAACACCTTCAATGCCCCCCGCACCGAGCGCTTTTCGCGCTCCGATGCGCTGATCGCAGGCGTATGTGAGGGCTTCCGCCGCACGGGATTTTCGGTCGGCGGCTTCGATGCTTATACCACCTCGAACGTGCTGAAGGGCTCGGGGCTTTCTTCCTCGGCGGCGTTTGAGGATATGATCGGCAACATCGAAAATCACCTTTATAACGAGGGTCTTGTCGAAAACGCCGTGATCGCAAAGATCGCACAGTTCGCCGAAAACGAATTTTTCGGCAAGCCCTGCGGCTTGATGGACCAAATGGGCTGCGGCATCGGCGGCATCATCTCGATCGATTTTTCCGACCCCGTTACCCCCCGTTTTGAAAAGATCGACTTTGATCTGACCGCCAAGGGCTTCTCGCTTTGCATCGTCGATACGGGCGGCAATCACGCCGACTTGACCCCCGATTACGCCGCCATCCCTGCCGAAATGAAGGCAGTAGCCGCGGCACTTGGCAAAACCGTTCTGCGTGATGTGGACGAGCAAGCATTGCTTGCCGCTATTCCCACGCTGCGCAAAAGCGTCGGCGACCGCGCCATCCTGCGCACCATCCATTTCCTTGGTGAGAACCGTCGCGTTGCCGCACAGCGCAATGCACTGTGCGCAGGCGACCTTCCCGCCTTCTTCGAGCTGGTCAAGGCATCGGGGCGTTCGTCCTTCTGCTATCTGCAAAATGTCTATTCCTCTGCCAACCCTGCCGAGCAAGGACTTTCTCTCGCGCTCGCACTTGCCGAGGATTTCCTTGCCACGCGCGGCGGCGCTTGCCGCGTGCACGGCGGTGGCTTTGCGGGTACCGTGCAGGCTTATGTGCCGCTTGCCGCCGTTGCTGATTTCGTCGCTCTGATGGACGGCGTGTTCGGCAAAGGTGCCACCATTCCGCTTCGCATCCGTCCCGAGGGCGCCGTTAAGGTATTTTAAGGAGCATTTATGAAAAAAGAACCGAACGATATCACCCCAAAAGAACAAAAAAAGGGCATACGTCATCTTATTTTGCTGGCTGTCAACACCGTTCTTTTCTTTGCCGTTTATCGCCTGCTGCTGACCTATGCCGAAATGTCACAGCAAACGCTGGCATCCTTTTTGGTGCTGACTCTTTACACCGCACTGTTCCTTGGCTTTCTGCTGGGCTACTTGATCTATAACCGTTTCCTTTACCGCAAGGGACTCTCCCCCGAGGATCTGCCCGCCGATTGGAGCGAGGAGAAAAAAACCGACTTTCTTGCCGACGGCGCGCGCCGCCTGGAGAAATCCAAATGGATGATGACCATCATCTTTCCGCTGGCGCTGACCTTTATGATTGATGCGATCGACCTTTTCGTATTCGATCTTTTCAGGTGATACCGTGTCCTATTCGTTAAAGCTTTTATATTCGGGCTCGGGCGGCAACGCCGCCCTGCTGACCGCAGGCGATACCGCCGTGCTGATTGATGCAGGTCGCTCGGCACGCACCCTTTCCGCCGCGATTGAGCGCGCGGGCGCATCCCCCGATCGCATATCCGCCATTTTCCTCACACACGAGCACCGCGACCATACCGCCGCGCTTGAGGTGTTTTTAAAGCACCATCCCACCCCCGTACACGCGGCGGGCGCTACAGCGGAATATCTGGCAGGCAACCCCGCCATTGCACCGCATCTGGTGCTCCATCCCCCCATTTTTTGTGAATGTGTGGGCGATCTGACCTTTTCCTCGTTCTGCACCTCACACGACAGTGCGCAAAGTGTTGGCTACCGCATTGCCGTAAGGGAGAGCGATCACACCGCCGCCGTGGGCTATGCCACCGACCTTGGCGTGATCACCCCCGCCGTGGAAGAGGCGCTCCTTGGCTGCGAGGCGGTGGTGCTTGAATCCAATCACGACGAGGAAATGCTGATGACGGGCCCCTACCCCTATTACCTCAAAAAGCGCATTGCCTCGCGCCGCGGGCATCTTTCCAACCGCGAATGCGCCGTTTTCTCGGCACGTCTGGCGGCTAACGGCATGAAGCGACTGCTGCTTGCCCACCTTTCCGAAACCAACAACGACGAGGAGCTGGCGCTTGGCGAATGCCGCGCGGCGCTGACAGGTATGGCGGTTTCGATCCGCGCCGCTTCTCCCACCGACATTGTAGAGCTGTGAGGTGCCTATGCTACATATCAAGCTGATCGCCCTTGGAAATTTAAAGGAATCCTATCTGCGCGAAGCACTCGCCGAATACGAAAAGCGGCTTTCTGCCTATGCACGCGTTGATATTGCCGAGCTGAAGGAATGCCGCGTGCCCGATTCCCCCGCCCCGGCTGAAATCGAGGCGGCGCTGGAAAAGGAAGCCACTGCCATTCTTGCCGCCATACCGCCCCGTGCCTATGTTGTGGCGCTGTGCGTCGAGGGCAAGCAATTCTCCTCGGAAGCGCTTGCCGACAAGCTGTCGGCGGTGATGCAGCAAAGCGGTGAGCTGGTGCTGATCATCGGCAGCTCGCACGGGCTCTCGCCCCGTGTCAAGGCGGCGGCAGACCTGAAGCTTTCGGTATCCGCCCTCACCTTTCCCCACCAGCTGATGCGCGTGTTACTGCTCGAAACCGTCTATCGCAGTCTTTCCATCCTGCACGGCTCCAAGTACCACAAATAAAATAAAAGAAGCCCCGCCGTTGGCGGGGCTTCTTTTATTCCGACACGCTCTCTGCCACAGGGGGCTCTTCACGATCGGTCGTGTCGGTGTCGGCAGGGGGGAGGATCGCCGACAGATCCTTTTTGGGCTTGCGCGAGAGCTTCAGCTCGCTGGTTTCCAGAATATCAAACAGGGCACGAATGGGCAGGATCTCGATCTCCTCGCCTGCCGCAAGGCGCTCTTGCATAATGTCGTAACGGGTATCGGTTTCCTCGTCACCGTAGGTGTAAAGGGTATCCGCCTCTTGCGTGTAAAGCGTGTAACGTCCGCCTGCGTTGACGATCATCTGCACCAGATACAGCATCTCGTTGAAGTGATAGCGCTGATAGTTCAGGCTGACCGTTACGGTGTGACCCGACAGCAACGGGGGACGGCGGATGCGGCGCGAGGGCTTGACCTCTTTCAGGAACTTGACGAACAGCTCGGCGTTCTTCGAGCCGCGCTCCATACTGTTGGCGGCGATCAGCTCCTCTTCGCTCGGCTCCTCGGCCTTTTTCTTCTTTTTACCGCCACGGTGGCGCTTTTTCTTTGCCTTTTCGCTATCGGACTTTTTCCAGCCGTAGTCGATGATAAAATCTTTTGTTTCGCCGCCGCACTCGGGGTACATCGCCAGCACGCCGGGCAGGTTGGTGTTATGATACTTGGCGATTGCCTTTAAGATCAGCATCGTGTCATACGCATCCTCGTCACTACGGTGCAGGTTTTCGGGCTCGATGCCGCACCACGCAAGCAGAGAATCCTCAAGATTCTTCGCCTCGTTGTTCTCGGGCTGACGGGCGTAGATTTGCTGTACATCATAGAAGCGATAGGAAAGCGAGGGAAGACCGTAGCGCTTGCAATCGTCGTGCAGGAAATGCACGTCGTTGGTCACGGCATAGCCGATCACCACCGTATCGGGATCCTCAAACATTTCCTTGAAGCGATTGTAAAAGTCAGGGAACGGGGGCTTATCCGCAAAGATACTGCGGGGATATGCCATCATCTTTTTTGCCACATACCAATCAAAGCGGTCGCGCGGATTGATCAGAATATCCTCTTTCTCGTGCAGGATGTTGAAATCCTCGTCAGTGACGACGTAGCCGAGGCTGAAGATCTTGGCGCAATTGTTATAGCAGTTGGCACACTCGATATCAAAAAATAAATACTTCATGCTTCGTCCTTCAAACATTTTTGCGAGAGCAAGCCCCTCGCACATAACTTTTATATTATACCTCTTATAATAAATTTTGTCAAGGGATGTGCCGATTCTTACTTGCTTTTTCGCCGTGTTATTGGTATAATAAAACACAGACAAGAAAAAAGGAGACAAAAGATGCTGAAAAAGGTCCGTTTGCAAATCATCACCGAGCGCCGTGAGGCAGAGGGCTCTCTCTTTGAGGGGGATACTCCCACGCTCCGTGCCCCCGCCCATATTCCCGAAGACGACGTCGAACGCCTGGAGATCACGGCTGAGGCAAATTATCACGATGACGGCACACGCATCAGCATCACCTATCACGAAAGCGAGCTGACGGGCATGGCAGGAGCCGTCACCTCAATCTCCTTCAACAAAAACGATGCGGGGCTGGTTTCCATGCTGCGGCACGGCACAGTAAAAACCGCCATGGTATTTGAAACGGGCAAGCGCCACCTGTGCGTTTACGAAACCCCCGTCATGCCCTTTGAGGTCTGCATTCTGACAAGCAAGGTCATCAACGCGATTGAAAGCGAGGGTACCCTGACTCTTGATTATACCGTAGAGCTGCGCGGCGCGGTAGCCGAGCAAACGCATCTCTATCTGCGCGTGCTTCCCTTCTTTGATAAGCCCGCGAAACGGTAAATAGAAAAGCACGGTCGTTTCGACCGTGCTTTTCTATTCTCATCGGATGCGCGCCGCACGCAGTGCCGCGCGGATCTCGTTCGTGCCGTAGCCATAGCGCGTGAGCAATGCCACCGCGCGCCTGATCTCCCCTTCATCGGTAAGGGGCAATTTCACACGGCGTTCAAGCAAAAGTCTGCACCGTTGTGCATTTTTTTCGCCGCGCAGGTACTCCTCTACCGCGCTCATCGCCTCATCGCCGTAGCCCTTGGCACGGCAATCGGCAAGAATACGGCGGTCGCCCCACAGCTTTTTTACACCGCGCTCCGCCTCGCGCAGCGCGCCCTCGGTTTCCGCAAGATAGCCACGCGCGGCAAGCACCTCGGTGGCATGCATCGAAACCGCATAGGAAAAGCCGCGCGCCCGCAGCTTTTCGGCAAGTCGGCGACGTGAGCTTCCACACACCGAAAGCATCCGCATACCCGCATCGATCGCGCGCGAAAGCTCGTCAAGGCGGCAAAGACGGCGCCATTCTTCCTCATCCACATTGCCGACAACGGGCAACTTTTCAAGAAAGGCGGTCAGGATCGACAGCGTTTTGTTCTCCCCTTCAGGGGTCTTTACATCCAACTGCACGCGCGCGCCCCCCACGGCGGCGCGCACGGAAAGAATGCACACAGAATCAGTTGTCATCGTCCATCTTCAGGGCGCGCAGATCGAACTCCTCGTCGTCCTCATCGTCGATATCAAAGGTATCCTCGCCACCCGTCAGTCGGTCGGATTGCGCACGGATCTTTTCTTCAATTTCGGCAAACAGCGCGGGGTCGCCCTCGATCATCTTACGAATATTGTCCTTGCCCTGCCCCAAGCGCTCGCCGTTATACGAGAACCACGAGCCGCTTTTTTGGATGATATCCAATGCAAGACCGATATCCACCAGCTCGCCCGCACGCGAGATGCCCTTGCCGTAAAGAATATCAAATTCCGCCACACGGAAGGGGGGAGCAACCTTGTTTTTGACAATCTTGCATTTCACGTGGTTACCGTAAATATCGTTGCCGTTCTTCAGCTGCTCGGTCTTGCGCACGTCAATGCGTACCGATGCATAGAACTTCAGCGCGCGACCGCCCGTGGTGGTTTCGGGATTGCCGTACATCACGCCAACCTTTTCGCGCAACTGGTTGATAAAGATGACCACGGCATTGCTTTTGGAGATGACGGCAGACAGCTTACGCATTGCCTGGGACATCAGGCGTGCCTGCACGCCGACCTGCGACTGACCCATATCGCCCTCGATCTCCTGACGGGGCACCAGCGCCGCCACCGAGTCGATGACCACAACATCAACCGCGCCCGAGCGCACCAGCGCCTCGGTAATATCCAGCGCATCCTCGCCGCAGTCGGGCTGAGAGACCAGCAGGTTGTCAATATCAACGCCAAGTGCCTTGGCGTAAACGGGATCCAGCGCGTGCTCGGCATCGATGAATGCCGCCTGACCGCCGGTTTTCTGCACCTCGGCAACGATGTGCAGTGCCACGGTGGTTTTACCCGAGGATTCAGGGCCAAAAATTTCAATAATACGTCCGCGCGGAACGCCGCCGATGCCCAGCGCCGTATCCAGCGCGATCGAGCCGGTATGCACCGCCTGCACTTCCATACGGGTATTCTGACCCAGCTTCATGATCGTACCCGAGCCGTAATCGCGCTCCAGCTGTTTAATTGCGGTATCAAGCGCCTTCTTGCGCTCGGCGGCATCTGCGCCTGCAAGGGAAACGACCGGGGGCTGCTTTTTCACATTTTTTGCCATGAAATGATCCTCCAAACGTGTTGTTGCAATCATTATA
>JBGVCY010000129.1:0-10307 GCA_045119135.1 Eubacteriales bacterium
ACCTGCTTTCTTACGTGGCAGTCGGTGCGCGCTCGACCGAGAATCAGGAGCACCGTCTGGTTGCCAGCGGTCTTGACGTTCCCGTTGGCTTGAAGAATCCCACGGGCGGCGACCTTTCGGTGATGATGAACTCGATCACCGCGGCACAGCACGCGCATTCCTTTATCTACCGTGGCTGGGCGGTTGAGACCGAGGGTAACCCCATGGCACACGCGATCCTGCGCGGCTATGTGGACAAGCAGGGCGTCAGCATGCCCAACTACCATTACGAGGATCTTGCACACCTGTGCGCACTTTACGCCAAATCCTCGCTGGTGAACCCCGCTGTGATCGTGGATGCCAACCACGCCAACTCGGGCAAAAAGTATGGCGAGCAGCCCCGTATTTGCAAGGAAGTGCTGCATTCCTGCCGCCACAATGCCGATATCAAGGGCATTGTCAAGGGCTTTATGATCGAAAGCTATCTTGAGGATGGCTGTCAAAAGATCGGTGAGGGCGTGTTCGGCAAGTCGATTACCGACCCCTGCCTTGGCTGGGAAAAGACCGAAAAGCTGCTGCTGGAAATGGCAGATCTGCTGTAAAAGAACAAAAAAGCCCGCATTTGCGGGCTTTTTTGTTGACAAACGGCGAATTTGGTGTTATGATGAAGACAAATAAACCGAAAAGGAGTTGCACCATGGGAAAAGCAGATATGGAAGCAATGCAGGAAAAGATCGAAGCAGGCGAAAAGAAGGAAAAAGCCTCGAAGATCAAGAAGATGCAAAAGGAAATGAAGCAGAAAAGCGACGGCTTTTTTAAGGACTTCAAAAAGTTCATCACGCGCGGCAACGTGCTGGACATGGCTGTCGGTGTTATCGTTGGCGGTGCCTTTACGGCAATCATCAACGGTCTTAGCAACAACATTTTAAAGCCCGTTATCAACTGGCTGTTGGCTCTTGTGCTGGGCAAGGATTCGCTCAGCGAGGTGTTCACCTTCCTCAAGCGCGTTGATGTGCAGCAGGATGTGGTCAACGAGGCAGGCGAGGTTATCGGCACCCAAATGGTGCCCGATCTGACACAATCGATCTACATCGACTGGGGCGCATTTATCAACGCTATCATCAACTTCCTTCTGATCGCCTTTACACTGTTCGTGATTGTTCGCATCATCAACGGCGTTCGCGCACGTCTTGATGCCAAGGAAATCGAAGCCGCTGCCAAGGCAAAGGCTGAGGCGGATGCCAAGGCAAAGGCTGAGGCGGATGCTGCTGCCGCTGCCACCGCTGCAGAGGTTGCCCGCAAGGAAAAGGAGCTGCAGGACTTCTACGCCAATGTGGCGCGTCAGACCGCCCTTTTGGAGCAGCTGGCAAAGAAATAATTGTAAAAAAGGAGAGCCGACGGCTCTCCTTTTTTATTGCAGTGCCTCCTGCAGATCGCGGGCGATGGCAAGCATTTCTGCGGCGTCGACCTTTAGCACCTTGCGGTCATAGGTGGTGATGCCGTTGATCTCGTCTTCAACGTCAGAAAGCTGGGTATAAATGGCACCGCAAAGCCCTTTTTCGACAAGGGGCAGGATCTCGCCACGGTAAAGGGCGCAAAGCGCCTTGCTGAAGGTGGCAGGATCCTCAAATTTTTTATAGCCGTAGACCCGTTCGGTGTTGAATACGTGATCCTTTACGGGCAGGGAATAGCCACCGAATTCCGACAGAACGGTGGGTTTTTCGCAGGGCTTCATCTTCACAGGCTTAAAATATACGTGCGGGCTTTCGACATCGCTTTTCTTTGTGCGGAACCAGCCCGATGCCGTGTCGATGATGCGGGTGTCGTCAATTTCGCGCAGGATCTCGTAGGCGGCATCGCCTTCAAACTGCCCCCAGCCCTCATTAAAGATGGTCCAATAGCAGATCGAGGGATGATTTTTGAGATGACGTACCGTCTCTTTCATCGCCGAAATGAAGGCGGCGCGGGTCGTTTTGTCACGGTGCAGGTGCTTATCGGAAAGTCCCTTGATACCGATTGTGGGCAGAGCAGTGTCACGCAGGAAAGAGTAATAGCCGTTGTTGACCATATCCTGAAAAACGATCATGCCAAGGCGGTCGCAATCATAGTAAAAGCGCTGAGGCTCGATCTTAATGTGCTTGCGCAGGGTATTGAAGCCAAGCGATTTGGCAAGCAGGATATCGCGCTCGTAGGCAGCAGGGTGCGCGGCGGTCAGAATGCCGTCGGGGAAATAGCCCTGATCCAAAAGACCGTGGAAAAAATAGGGCTTGCCGTTCAGCAAAATGCGGGGAACGCCGTTGATCTGATCGACCGAAAGTGTGCGGCACGCAAAATAAGAGGATACCTTGTCCTCGCCTGCGGTCAGGGTGAAATGATACAGATACGGGTCCTCGGGCGACCAGAGATGCGCTTCCGTGAGCGCAATATGTGCCACACCGTTACGCATTTTTTCGCACATAAAGCCGTTTTCCAGCCTGACGATCAGCATACCTTCGTCCACACCGTCAGCGCGAACGGTAGCGCCCTTTTCATCGGCAGTGATCTCAAGCGCACGGATATATTCTGCAGGTACGCTTTCCAGCCACACGTCCTGCCACAGACCCGAAATGGGGGTATACCACATACCGCCACGATCCTCGCGCTGCTTGCCCCAGGGAAGCACGCGGTTATGAAGTACATCCGTCACAGCGACCTCAAGCGTGTTTTCGCCCGCGCAAAGCGCATGGGTGATATCAAAGGAAAAGGGCAGGTAGCCGCCGCGATGCTCACCAAGAAATGTGCCGTTCAGCGTGACTTTTGCAATCTGATCGGCAGCGCCGATGTGCAACAGCACGCGGTCAGAACGAAAACCGTCGGGCAAAGAAAAATAGCGGCGGTAGCAAAGCACCGTATCCTTTTGATAACGCTTGCCGATGCCCGAAAGCGCTGATTCGGGTGGAAAGGGCACGCGGATCGTTTCGGTATAGGCAGGTGTCGCGCCGCAGGAAACGGCAGAAAATTCCCATTTACCATTCAAAGAAAAAAAGGAATCCCGTACCATAGCGGGGCGGGGATAAAGCGCAGGCTCGTCCACACGCGCCGCCTCAGGGGTATACAGCGTTGCAAATGTCTGTTGCTTCATAAAAACATCCTTTCGGGGTGATATGCTTATTATGCGCCAAAAACGCGAAAAAGTCAAGCGGTGCGACACGGCTACGCGCATTTTGTCATATTTTGATAAAGGGGCATCCCCCCGAAAACTTCTTCTGAACCCTTGAAAGGAGCCTATTCTCCAATGCCTACTCTTTACAATCGCGGTACGCTGTTTTACACCCCGTTCTGCGGCGAACAGCAAACCGCCACCTCAAATACCACCAGCACCACGGTAGATGTCAGCTACAATCTTACGATCAGCCACGGTGCCTCGCCCGTCACCTTTTCGGATGGGGATACCATTGCGTATTCTGTCGTGCTTGACAACCGTGGTAGCGGCAGATTTGTAGATGCCGTTGTTACCGCGGATCTGGCGAACGGCGCACTGGATTATGTCTCGGGTAGTGCCGAGGCTTTTCTTTATAACGGCAGTGACGTGGTCGCGTTTCCCGTTACGGTCGAAGAGGGAAGTGTGATCTTCCGCTTTACCGATCCCATCCCCGGGGGTAGTATCGTGTTTCTCACCTATCGCGCCACCGTCACCGATGCGGCAGGCGACACTGTGGTTTCCACCGCAACGGTCACGGCGCGCGAGGGGGATGGGAACGGTGACATTGTGACCGACAGTGACACCGCCACCATTACCCGCGCGGCGCTTACGATCGTGAAAAGTGCGCCCGAAACCGCCGAGGTCGGAGAGACCATCAGCTTTCGCTTTACCGTAACCAACAGCTCGTCGGTGCCTGTCAGCATCGATGCGCTGAACGACCGTCTGCCCGATGGCTTCGGCTTTACTGCCCTTACGCTTTCGATCAATGGCACCGACGTGCCGCTTGAGGCGGGCGTGGATTATGAGATCGTGGCAACGGGCGAGTTGCGTGTGGATCCCGTCAATCCTGTCACCATCGCCGCAGGCGGTACTGCTGTATTCACTATCACGGGTGTTGTAACGGCATAACGCCTTGACAGGTAACCCCTTACTATGCTATAATTGAAAAGTAAAATTATGGTATTAAGGGGGTGCTTGTATGGGTCGGTTTATCGTTTCGCGCAATGCATCGGGCGTTCGCTTTTTGCTGGAGTCCGATAAGGGGCGCACGCTTGCCGTTTCCAAGGAATATGCCACGCTGGATGCCGCCAAAAAAGGCATCTGCAGTTTGGTGTATTATGCACCGATTGTCCCTTTGGTGGATGCTGCTGCGGGCGAGCATGCGCCCAACCCGAAAATTGAAATGTTTCAAGAAAACGACGCTTTTGCGTATGCCGTCAAATCGGCGAACGGCAAAAGCGTGATCACCGCAACAGGCTTTGCCACGCGCAAAGCCTGTCTGCGTGCAGTTGCCATGCTGCGCACGGGTGTCCTGGGCGCCGATGTGGTGTTTGCCAATCCCGCAGGGCTTATTCCCCTGACCGTTGGGGGGATGGTGCGCGATCCCGCACCGCGCAAGCCGCAGGAAGCCCCCCTTGTCGAAGCAGCAATTCTTTCTCCCATTGATGAGGAGATGTGGGACGAGCCCGCGCCCGACTTGGCATATGATACGGTGTTTGTCGAGGAGCGCGACATCGCCGAGGAAATTGCAAGTATTCCCACCGAGGTGTCGCCCGCGCCGCACAGCGATACGGCACCGCCCGTTGTCCCCGTGCAAGCCACCGCAAAGCCTCAGCCCATAGCACCGCGCGTACCGCGCCGTGTTACCCTCAAGGGGGAAGGGGCACTGACCCGTCAGCCAACAGAGAACAAGGAAGCTCACACCTCTGCCGCCGCAGAGGGGAAAACGCAAAAGAAGGGTCTTTTGTCAAGATTTTTGAAAAGATCATTATGATTTTATCATAAATTCGTCGAAATTTTAACGGTTTGCTCTTGATAAACCGTGCGCAGTGTGATAAAATAGTAATGTTTCCAAAAAATTCGCTTGCGAAAGCGAAAGTCGTAAAATAACGAAAGGCGGAATAGAACATGACCTACAACAAGAAGACCATTGAAGATATCGCGGTCAGTGGCAAAAAGGTAATTGCCCGTTGCGATTTCAATGTCCCCATGAAGGATGGCGTGATCACCGACGACAAGCGTATCGTTGGCGCACTGCCCACCATCAAGTACCTGCTTGAAAACGGCGCAGCGCTGATCCTTTGCTCGCACTTCGGCAGACCCCACAACATCTTCAATGCCAAGCTGAAGCTTGATAAGAAGGAAAAGAAGAAGATCGAGGCACTTCCCGAAGAGGAAAGAGAAGCCGCAACCGCAGCTGCCCTTGAAAAGGCAAAGGACGATGATAAGAGATTTTCTCTTGCTCCCGTTGCAGCCCGCCTTTCTGAGTTGCTTGGTATCGAGGTAAAGATGGCAAAGGATGTCATCGGTCCCGATGCAAAGGCAAAGGCAGCAGCCCTCAAGCCCGGCGAAGTTCTGCTGCTTGAGAACGTCCGCTTCCACGAGGAGGAGACCAAGAACGATCCCGATTTCGCCCGCGAGCTGGCTTCTATGGCTGAAATCTACGTGAACGATGCCTTCGGCACCGCGCACCGCGCACACGCCACCACCGCAGGTCTTGCAGACTATCTGCCTGCTGTTTGCGGCTATCTGATCCAGAAAGAGATTTCGATTATGGGCGGCGCACTTTCCAATCCCAAGCGTCCCTTCGTTGCCATTCTTGGTGGCGCAAAGGTCTCGGACAAGATCGGCGTTATCAACAACCTCATCGATAAGGTCGACACCCTGATCATCGGCGGCGGTATGGCTTACACCTTCTTCCGCGCACAGGGTCTTGAAATCGGCACCTCGATCTGCGAGTACGACAAGGTTGACCTTGCACGCGAGCTGATGGAAAAGGCTGCCGCACGTGGCGTGAAGTTTATGCTTCCCGTTGACAACCGCGTGGGTAAAGAATATGACGAGAACACCGAAAACTTCGTTGTGGGCTCGGATGCCATCCCCGATGGCTATATGGGTCTTGATATCGGTCCCAAGTCCAGCGCTATGTTTGCTGAAGTTCTTGCCAATGCAGGCACCGTTGTCTGGAACGGCCCGATGGGCGTTTCCGAATGGAAGAACTTTGCCGCAGGCACCGAGGGTGTTGCCAAGGCAGTTGCTGAATCGGGTGCCATTTCCATTATCGGTGGCGGCGACTCGGCTGCAGCAGTCGAAAAGCTCGGCTTTGCTGACCGTATGACCCACGTTTCCACCGGTGGCGGCGCTTCGCTTGAGTTCCTTGAGGGTAAGGAGCTTCCCGGTATCGCTTGCCTGCTTGACAAATAATTTCAACATTTGAAAGGAAGAATCAATATGAATCCCGCAAAGAGAAGAACTGTAATTGCCGGCAACTGGAAGATGAACTTCACTCCTGCCGAGGCTACTGCTTTCATCAAAGAGATCGCTCCCATGGTAGCGGGCAAGGATAACTGCGACGTTATCTTCTGTGCTCCTTACGTGACCATCGCTGCCGCTATGGAAGCAGCAAAGGGCACGAATATCACCATCGGTGCTGAGAACGTGCACTTCGCTCCCAAGGGCGCTTACACCGGCGAGGTTTCTGCCGATATGCTGAAGGCAATCGGTGTTAACACTGTTATCATCGGTCACTCCGAGCGCCGCCAGTATTTTGGCGAGACTGACGAGACCGTCAACCTGCGCACCAAGGCTGCCCTTGAGGCAGGTCTTCGCGTCATCCTTTGCATGGGTGAGGTGAAGGAGCAGCGCGAGGCAGGCATCACCAACGAGGTCTGCGCTATGCAGATCAAGCTTGATCTTGCAGGCATCACCGCTGAGCAGATGAAGAATATTGTGATCGCTTACGAGCCCGTCTGGGCAATCGGTACCGGTCTTACCGCTACCCCCGACCAGGCAGAGGAGACCTGCGGCGCAATCCGTAACGTGCTTGTCGAGCTGTACGGCGCTGAGGTTGCTGAGGCTACCACCATTCAGTACGGCGGCTCTATGAACGAAAAGAACGCAGCCGAGCTGCTTGCCAAGCCCAATATCGACGGCGGCCTGATCGGTGGCGCATCGCTGGTTGCAGCAAAGTTTGCTGCTATCGTTGACGCGGCACAGTAATGTTCGAAAGAGGAGAGCCGATGGCTCTCCTCTTTTCAAAATCACGAAAAAAGGAGCACACTATGGCGCAATACCGTAGAGGAAGAATCAACGACGAAATGCAAAAGGCACTTGCCGAAATTCTGCGCGAGGTCAAGGATCCTCGCGTGAAGGATGCTTTTGTCAGCATTACGGGCGCGGACGTTACGCCCGACCTGAAATATGCCAAGGTCTATTATTCGGCACTGCGCGGCGATCCCAAGGAAACCGCAAAGGGGCTTCGCTCCTCGGCTGGCTTTATCCGCAAAATGATTGCCGAGCGTCTGAACCTTCGTATGACCCCTGAGCTGAGCTTCGTCGAGGATCATTCGATCGCGCACGGCGCACACATTGCCAGCCTTTTGAATTCGATCACCATCACCCCCCTTGAAGAAGAGGAAGGGGAAAGCGAGGAAGAGAAATGAGCGGGGAATTCCGCGCGCTGACGCTTCGCGAGACGCTGAAGCGACTGCTTGTGCCACAGCCGACGGTGATCCTGTTCCACGTCAATCCCGATGCCGATGCTGTGGGATCTGCATTTGCGCTCTCGCAGTTTCTCATTGCCACGGGCTCGCCCGCCTATTGCCTTTGTGCCGACGAAATTCCCGCACGTCTTCGCTTTCTGACCGACGGCTTGCAGGATAGCGTGCTGGTATCCTCACTGCCCGCATCCTTTGCCGATGCGCGCGTCATTTCGGTGGATACGGCATCGCCCGCACAGCTGGGTGGCTTGTGGGAGACGTACCAGGATCGCATTTCGCTGATGATCGATCATCACGCGCACGGCACGCCGTATGCCGATCATCTGGTGGTACCCACTGCCGCGGCGGCAGGCGAGATTGTTTTTGACTTGATTGCCGAATCGGGCGTGGACGTGCCCCCTGTATCGGCGAAGCTCCTGTATGCTGCCATCAGCGCGGATACGGGCGGCTTCCGCTATTCCAACGTGACACACGAAACGCACCTGCGTGCCGCCGTTTTGGTGCAATGCGGCATCGATATTGCCGAAATCAGCAGATTGCTGTTTGAAACCAAATCGATGGATGTTCTGCGCGCCGAGCGCTTGGGACTTGCCAATTTGCGGCTGTACGACAACGGGCGCATTGCCGTGATCGCGGTGTCGCACTGTGACCTCGCCGAGGCGGCGCTTCTCCCTGAGCATCTTTCCACGCTGGTGGATATTGCGCGCTCGGTGGCAGGGGTAGAGGTGGCGGTTGCCATCCGTCAGCCTACCGCGGAGGGGGTCTTCCGTGTTTCGACACGTGCCAATGTTGATTTTGATGTGGCGGCAGTCTGTGCCACCTTTGGCGGTGGCGGTCATACCCGTGCCGCAGGTGCAACCGTAAAGGCGGCAGATATTGCAAGCGCACGCGACATGGTGCTTGCCGCTATCCGCGCACAAGGAAAATAAAACCAGACACCGATTGCTTCGCTTTCGGCTATACTAACAGCAGAGCCAACCTTGTTGGCACTGCTGTTTTTTGTTGAGGTGTGCGAATGAAATATGCGTATCGGATCACGGCGGCAGCGGTTGGTGTGGTGCTTGGCGCGGGCTTTCTTTCGGGGCAGGAATTGTTGCGCTTTTTCGGTGCCTTTGGCGTTTGGGGCTATGTCGGCACGGGGCTTGCCGCCGTCTTTTTTTATCTTACGGTAACTGCTATTCTGAACATCGCACACGACAGTGGGCTTACCTCGACCGACCGCGTGGTGCTGTTTTTTGATGTTCCGCTGGCGCGCAGAGCAATCATTTGCTTTGAATTTGTCTTTTTGTTCCTCATCTATGTGCTGATGATCGCGGCGGCGGGATCACTGTTTGCTGACGTTTTGTCGATGTCTTCGGTGGTGGGAAATCTCTTGTTTTGCGTGCTGACTGTTGTTTGCTCGCTGTTTGGTGTCAGCGGTCTTGTACGCGTGTTCTCGTTGCTGGTGCCTGTGCTGGTGGTGGCAACTCTTGCGGTGGCGGCAGGAGGACTTGGCATTGCGGGCTGGCAAGCGCCCACGCCAAGTGCCTTTTCTGTGGGATTTGCTCCGTCTGCACTGGTCTACGTCAGCTTCAATGTCGTTTGCTCGATCCCGATTCTGGCACCCGTTGGCAAGAATGCCCCCACGAAAGCCAGCATCCGTCTTGGTACTGCGGTGGCATCGATCGTGCTGACACTGATCGCAGTGCTGATTCTTGCGGCCCTGGGCAGCAGCCGCGTGAGCAGCGAGCTTGATCTGCCGATGCTGACACTGGCGACAAGCCTTGGGCGGGGCGTGGGACTTCTGTATGCATTACTCTTGTTCGGCGGCATCTTTTCCACGGGGCTTTCGGCGCTGACCGCACTCAATACCTATTTTGTCGAGCGCTGGCATTTGAAAAGAGGCACTGTTGCCGCAATTGCCGCATCGCTTTCCTTGTTGGGCGTTGTTGTGGCGCTTTCGGGTTTTCGGCAGTTGGTGGGCTTTTTTTATCCCGTGTTTGGGTATATCGGTCTGTTGCCGTTGCTGTTGCTGTTCTTGCACGCCTTTTTGCGTTTCCGAAGGAAAAAGAAACACACTCGGAATGAGAAGCGGGAGAACGGGCAAGAATCTCAAAAACAGGGAAAAGGGGAGAACGTATGACCGATATTCAGATCATCGGCGGCGGTGCCGCAGGGCTTTCCGCTGCATTATATGCCGCCCGCGCAGGGCTTTCGGTGCGTGTGTTTGACAGCATGGGTGGCGGTGGACAGATGGGCGAGGCGGCGGAAATTGAAAACTACCCCGGTGTTGGCAGAATCAGCGGTAGAGCTTTGGCAGAGGAGATGATGCGCGCGGCACGCGCGGCGGGCGCTGAGCTGATCACCGCCGAGGTTGAGGGCGCGATGCGCGACGGAACAGGCTATTCGTTGCTTTGCGGTGACCGTGTGTATGAGGGGCGCACCCTTATCCTTGCCAACGGTGTTACGCCCCGCCGCCTTGACGTGGTGGGTGAGCGCGAGCTGTTGGGGCGGGGCGTATCCTACTGCGCGCTTTGTGACGGTCGCTTTTTCGGCGGTAAGACTGTGGCGGTTGTGGGCGGTGGCAGCAGTGCGCTGTCCGAGGCGCTGTATCTTTCCCGCACCGCGGCGGGCGGTGCTAATCTACCACCGCCGACGGTAATTACGCG
>JBGVCY010000130.1:0-38919 GCA_045119135.1 Eubacteriales bacterium
AAAATGGATCACAAGAATTCTCATTCCGCAAGCTACGCCGCCGCAGGTGTGGATATCACCGCAGGCTACCGCGCGGTTGAATTGATGAAAAAGCACGTTGCCCGCACCAAGAACGAGGGCTGTCTTGACGACGTTGGCGGCTTTGGCGGCTGCTTTGGTCTGCCGATTGCCGGTATGGAAGAGCCTGTGCTGGTTTCGGGCACCGACGGCTGCGGCACCAAGGTCAAGCTTGCCATCCTGATGGATCAGCACGACACCATCGGCATCGATGCCGTGGCAATGTGTGTCAACGACATCATCTGCGTGGGTGCAAAGCCCCTTTTCTTCCTCGACTACATCGCGTGCGGCAAGAACGTACCCGAAAAGATCGCCGCAATCGTTGGCGGCGTTGCCGAGGGCTGTGTGCAGTCTGGCGCGGCGCTGATCGGTGGCGAGACCGCCGAGCACCCCGGTCTGATGCCCGTAGAGGATTACGACCTTGCAGGCTTTGCCGTAGGCATTGTGGACAAGAAGAAGATCCTTGACAAAACCAAAATGTCCGAGGGCGACGTGGTGATCGCGCTCCCCTCGACGGGCATCCACTCCAACGGCTTCTCGCTTTGCCGCAAGGTGTTTGATATCGACAGCAATCCCCCCTCTCTTTACGTAGCACGCGAGGAGCTGGGCGGCAAGTCGGTGGCAGAAGCACTGCTGACCCCCACCCGCATTTACGTCAAGCCCGTGCTGGCGCTGCTGGAAAAGGTCAACGTCAAGGGCATCAGCCACATCACGGGCGGCGGCTTTTATGAGAACATCCCGCGCTCGATCCCCGAAGGGCTTACCGCCAAGATCGACAAGTCCGCTGTGCGCGTACTGCCCATCTTTGATCTGATCGCCAAGGAAGGCAACATTCCCGAGCGCGATATGTTCAACACCTACAATATGGGCGTTGGTATGAGCATTGTCGTTCCCGCCGCCGAGGTTGACACCGCACTTGAGGTGCTTGCCGCAAACGGTCAGGATGCTTACGTGATCGGTGAGATCGTGAAGGGCGACGAGGGTGTGATCCTATGCTGAAAAAGCAACGTATCGCCGTTCTCGTATCGGGGGGCGGCACCAATTTGCAGGCACTGATCGATGCGCAAAACGCGGGCAATCTGCCCGACGGCGAGATCGTGCTGGTGGTATCGAACAAGGAGGGCGCCTTCGCCCTTCAGCGCGCGGCAAAGGCGGGGATCAAATCCGCCGTACTGACCCGCGCCGCGCTTGGCTCTGCCGAGGCGTTTGAAAACGCCCTGATGGCACTGCTTGCCGATTGGAAGATCGATATTGTGGTGCTGGCAGGCTTTCTTGCCATTCTCAGTGAGCGCTTCACCCGCGCATACGAAAAGCGCATCATCAACGTGCATCCCTCGCTGATCCCTGCCTTCTGCGGCAAGGGCTATTACGGTCTCGCGGTGCACGAGGCGGCGCTCGCTTACGGCGTCAAGGTGACGGGCGCTACCGTTCACTTCGTCAACGAGATCCCCGACGGCGGCGAGATCATCGCACAAAAGGCAGTCGAGATCCGCGAGGGCGACACCCCCGAGGTGCTGCAGCGCCGCGTGATGGAAGAGGCAGAATGGATCCTGCTTCCCGCCGCGGTGGAACAGGTCTGCAAACAGAGAAATCAAGGAGAATAACACGATGAATATATACGAAACCCCGTCGATTGCCGCACGCATCCAGGGCAACCCTTACGTGGGCCGCGGCATTGTGATCGGCAAGACTGCCGACGGCACGCGTGCCGTTGCCGCCTACTTCATTATGGGTCGCTCGAAAAACAGCCGCAACCGCGTGTTTGTTGAGCGCGACGATGCACTGTTCACCGAGCCCTTTGACCCCTCGCTGGTCGAGGATCCCTCGCTTATCATCTACGCCGCCATCCGCCGCCACGAGAACAAGCTGGTGGTCACCAACGGCGACCAGACCGACACGGTCTGGGAGTTTCTGAAGAAGGGCGGCTCGTTCGAAGAGGCGCTGGAGACCCGCGAGTTTGAGCCCGATGCGCCGAATCTGACCCCCCGCATCAGCGGTATGCTGACCTTTGGTAAGGGCGACTTTACTTATAAGATGAGCATCCTCAAATCCGCCGATGCCAAGGGCTCTGCGTGCAACCGCTATACCTATTCGTACGCGCCGCTCTCGGGCGTGGGTCATTTCATCCACACCTACGTCACCGACGGCAATCCCATTCCGACCTTCCAGGGCGAGCCCGAGCGCATTGCCATCGGCAACGATATCGATGCCTTTACCGCGGAGCTGTGGGAGAACCTGAACGACGAAAACAAGATCGCGCTGACCGTTCGCTTTATCGACCTTGCCACGGGCAAGGAGGAAAAGCGCCTCATCAACAAAAACAAATAAACTCGCAAATCACACAAGCGCCCCGCGCTGTAAGGAGAATCCCAAATGAATGAATTTGAACTGAAATACGGTTGTAACCCCAACCAAAAGCCCTCTCGCATCTATATGCACGACGGCTCGGAGCTTCCCATCCGCATTCTGTCGGGTCGCCCCGGATACATCAATTTTCTTGACGCCTTCAACAGCTGGCAGCTGGTGAAGGAGCTGAAGGCGGCGCTGGGTCTGCCCGCCGTAACCTCGTTCAAGCACGTCAGCCCCACCTCGGCGGCTGTCGGTCTGCCCCTGTCGGACAAGCTGAAAAAGGCTTGCTTCGTTGACGATATCGAGGGGCTTGACGATTCCCCCCTTGCGTGCGCTTACGCACGTGCGCGCGGCACCGACCGTATGTGCTCGTTCGGTGACTGGGTGGCGCTTTCCGACGTCTGCGACGTCGCCACCGCGAGCCTGATCAAGCGCGAGGTCTCGGACGGCATCATCGCCCCCGGCTATGAGCCCGAGGCGTTGGAAATTCTCAAGACCAAGAAAAAGGGCAACTATAACATCATCGAGATCGACCCCGATTTCGTGCCCGATCCCATCGAGCGCAAGCAGGTGTTCGGCATCACCTTTGAGCAGGGCCGCAACAACTTCCGCATCAGCGAGGAGCTGCTTGAAAATCTTGTCACCGCCAACAAGGATCTGCCCGACAGCGCCAAGCGCGACCTGATCGTTGCACTGATCACCCTGAAATATACCCAATCCAACTCGGTCTGCTTTGCCGTTGACGGTCAGGCAATCGGCGTGGGCGCGGGTCAGCAGTCGCGCGTGCATTGCACCCGTCTTGCAGGCAGCAAGGCAGATACCTGGTTCCTGCGCCAGCACGACAAGGTGCTGTCCCTTCCCTTCCGCGAGGGGCTTGGCAGACCCGACCGCGACAACGTGATCGACGGTTACATCAACCGCAACGAGGAGGACGTGTGCGCCGAGGGCAATTGGCAGAAATACTTTACCACCCGCCCCGAGCCGCTTTCGGACAAGGAGATCGCCGATTACCTTGCCACCATCGATGGTGTGGCGCTGGGCTCGGATGCCTTCTTCCCCTTCAGCGACAACATTGAGCGCGCCAAGAAAAGCGGCGTGAAGTATATCGCACAGCCCGGCGGCTCGATCCGCGACGATCTGGTGATCGAATGCTGTGACAAATACGGTATGGTGATGGCGTTTACCGGTATGCGCCTGTTCCACCATTGATAACGAGGTGACAGATATGAAAATTCTGGTTGTAGGCGGTGGCGGCCGCGAGCACGCCATCATCAAAAAGCTGAAGGAAAACAAGGAGATTGAAACCATCTACGCCCTGCCCGGAAACGGCGGCATTGCCGCCGATGCCGAGTGCTACCCCATCAAGGCAAACGATATCGAGGGCATCGTGGCGTTCGCCGCCGCGCATCCCGTCGATTTTGCTGTGGTCGCACCCGACGATCCGCTGGTGCTGGGCTGTGTGGACCGCCTTGAGGCAATGGGCATTCCCTGCTTCGGCCCGCACGCAAACGCCGCCATTATCGAAGGCAGCAAGGTCTTTTCCAAGAATCTGATGAAAAAATACGGCATTCCCACTGCCGCCAGCGAAACCTTTGAGGATCCCGACAAGGCGATCGCTTATCTTGCGGGCGTCGATTACCCCACGGTGATCAAGGCGGACGGCCTGGCGCTTGGCAAGGGCGTGGTGATTGCACAGAGCTTTGACGAAGCGAAGACCGCCATTCACGAAATGATGTGCGACAAGTGCTTTGGTGAAAGCGGCAGCCGCGTGCTGGTTGAGGAATTCCTCACCGGCCCCGAGGTATCCGTCCTTTCCTTTACCGACGGCAAGGTTGTCGTGCCGATGGTCTCTTCGATGGACCACAAGCGCGCGCTGGATAACGACCGGGGCCTCAATACCGGCGGTATGGGCACGGTTGCCCCCAACCCCTATTACACCCCCGCTGTGGCGGAGCAGTGTATGAAGGAGATCTTCCTGCCCACCGTCGCGGCAATGAACGCCGAGGGCCGCACCTTCAAGGGCTGCCTTTACTTTGGTCTGATGCTGACCCCCAAGGGTCCCCGCGTGATCGAATACAACTGCCGCTTCGGCGATCCCGAAACGCAGGTGGTTCTGCCCCTCTTGGAAAGCGACCTTTACACGGTGATGAAGGCGGTGCACGACGGCACGCTGGCAGACACCGAGGTCAAGTTCTCCGAGGGCGCGGCTTGCTGCGTGGTGCTGGCATCGAACGGCTACCCCAAGAAGTACGAATCGGGCTTCCCGATGACTCTGCCCGAAACGGGCGCGGGTGAGTACCTGTTTGTGGCAGGTGCCAAGAAGGATGGCGACACGGTGCTGACCGCAGGCGGCCGCGTGCTGGGCGCCACCGCCACCGCACAGGATCTTGCCACTGCCGTAGAGCGCGCTTACTGCCTCGCGGGCAAGGTGCATTTTGAAAACGCCTATTACAGAAAAGACATCGGCAAGCGCGCGCTTGCCGCAAAATAAGGGGATATTGCTTTATGGTTTATCGAATTTTTGTTGAAAAGAAGCCGGGCTTTGATCACGAGGCATCGGCGCTTCTGCGCGAGGCAGCCGAGCTGCTTGAGATCCGCGGTCTTGAAAAGATCCGCGTCTTCAACCGCTATGACGTCGAGGGCATCGACCGCGCGCTGTTTTTGCAGGCGGTCAACACCGTATTCTCCGAGCCCCAGCTGGATAACGCCGCCGAGGAAATTGACCTTACGGGCGCGATCACCTTTGCTGTCGAGTATCTGCCCGGTCAGTTCGACCAGCGCGCCGACTCCGCCGCACAGTGCATTCAGCTGATCTCGCAGGGCGACCGCCCCACGGTGCGCACCGCGAAGATCTATGCCGTTTACGGCAACGTGAGCGACGCTGACATCGCGGCGCTGAAGAAGTTCCTCATTAACCCCGTGGAAAGCCGCGAGGCAAGCGAGGAAGCGGTCGAAACGCTTGCCGTTGATTACCCCGTTCCCGCAGATGTTGCCACCGTTGACGGCTTCCTTACGCTGGACCGCGCAGGTCTTGCCGACCTTGTCAAAACGCTCGGGCTTGCCATGGACATTGACGACATCGCCTTCTGCCAGGAATACTTTAAAAAGGAAGGCCGCGTGCCCACCATCACCGAGATCCGTATGATCGATACCTATTGGTCGGATCACTGCCGTCACACCACGTTCCTCACCACCATTGACGAGGTGAAGTTCGAGGACGACCTTCTGCAGCGCGCGTATGACGATTACCTTGCCACCCGCAAGGCACTTGGCCGCACCAAGCCCATCAATCTGATGGACATCGGCACGCTGGCAGCCAAGTATCTGCGCAAGGTCGGAAAGCTGGATAAGCTGGACGAGAGCGAGGAGATCAACGCCTGCACCGTGAAGATCAAGGTCACGGTCGACGGCAAGGACGAGGATTGGCTCTTGCTCTTTAAAAACGAAACCCACAACCACCCCACCGAGATCGAGCCCTTTGGCGGTGCCGCCACCTGTATCGGCGGCGCGATCCGCGACCCGCTGTCGGGACGTAGCTACGTTTACGCCGCGATGCGTGTCACCGGTGCGGCAGATCCCCTTGTGCCCGTAAAGGACACCATGCCCGGCAAATTGCCCCAGCGCAAGATCGTTACCACTGCCGCCGCAGGCTACTCCTCTTACGGCAACCAGATCGGTCTTGCCACGGGTCAGGTTGACGAGATCTATCACCCCGGCTACGTTGCCAAGCGTATGGAGATCGGCGCCGTGATCGCCGCCGCCCCTGCCGAGAACGTACGCCGCGAATGCCCTGCCCCCGGCGACCTTGTGGTACTGCTGGGCGGTCGCACGGGCCGTGACGGCTGTGGCGGTGCCACCGGCTCGTCGAAATCCCACACCGCAGAATCGCTCACCGCGTGCGGTGCCGAGGTGCAGAAGGGTAACGCACCCGAGGAGCGCAAGCTCCAGCGCCTGTTCCGCAACGGCGAGGCAACGCGCCTGATTAAGCGCTGCAACGACTTTGGCGCAGGCGGCGTTTCGGTTGCCATCGGCGAGCTTGCCGACGGTCTGACCATTCACCTTGATAAGGTACCGAAAAAATACGACGGCCTTGACGGCACCGAGCTTGCCATCTCCGAATCGCAGGAGCGTATGGCTGTGGTGGTTGCCGCCGCTGACGTGCCGAGATTTTTGGAGCTGGCGGCATCCGAGAACCTGGAGGCAACCGTGGTTGCCGAGGTGACCGAGGAGCCCAGACTTACCATGTTCTGGCGCGGCAAGGCGATCGTTGATATCTCGCGCGAATTCCTGAACTCCAACGGTGCAGAAAAGCACATCAAGGTTGCTCCCGCCAAGGTGGGCGACTGGAAAAAAGCACCCGTTGCCGACTTTGCTCAGGGCTATCGCGCCTTGGCAGGCGATCTCAACGTCTGCTCGCGCCGCGGTCTTTCCGAGCGCTTTGACTCCACCATCGGTGCCGGCACCGTGCTGATGCCCTTCGGCGGCAAGCACCAGATGACCCCGCCGCAGTCGATGGTACATCTGGTATCCGTTGAAAAGGGTCACACCGATACCGTGTCGTATATGGCGTGGGGCGGTAACCCCTATGTGCTGGAAAAGAGCCCCTTCCACGGCGCTTACCTTGCCGTGGTGGAAAGCGTTTCCCGCCTGATCGCGACCGGCGCTCCCTTCCGCGACGTATACCTGACCTTCCAGGAATACTTCCTCAAGCCCCGCCAGGATGCGGCGCGCTGGGGTCAGCCCTTGGCGGCACTTCTCGGCGCCTTCCGCGCACAGCTGGATCTTGGCTGTGCCGCCATCGGCGGTAAGGACTCGATGAGTGGCTCGTTCGAAAATATCGACGTGCCCCCCACGCTTGTCTCCTTTGCGGTTACCACGGGCAAGGTCAATGAGGTGACATCCCCTGAATTCAAGGCGGCAGGTCACCGCGTGGTGCTGCTTGCTCCCGAAACCGACAAGGACGGACTCCCCGTTGCCGAATCGCTGATCGCAAACTACAAGCTCGTACACGAGCTGCTCACCTCGGGCAAGGCAGTCAGTGCCTTTACGCCCGGCTTTGGCGGCGTTGCCGAGGGTGTGCTGAAAATGACCCTTGGTAACAAAATCGGCTTTGCGTATGACGAATCCGTGACCAACGACGATATCTTTGGCTACCATTACGGTGCCTTCCTTCTGGAAATGGCAGACGACACTGCCGTTGGCACGCTGCTGGGCGAAACGGTTGCCGCATACACCCTCTCGCGTGGCAATGTGGTCCTCTCGCTTGACGAGCTGCAAAAGATCTATGAGGATAAGCTGGAAAGCGTATATCCCACCGAAACCGGTAAAGCATATGAAAAGCCCCCCGTATTCAACCACGAGGGCAAGGGCGCGAAGGCTCCCGCCGTCAAGTGCGCAAAGCCCACCGTTCTGATTCCCGTATTCCCCGGCACCAACTGCGAATTTGATACCGCCAAGGTATTTATGGATGCAGGCGCCAATGCCGATATTTTCGTCATTCGCAACACCTCCTCCGATGCGGTTGCCCGCTCGGTTGAGGAATTCGCCGCCAAGGCAGCCAAATCCCAGATCATCTTCGTGCCCGGCGGCTTCTCGGGCGGTGACGAGCCCGATGGCTCGGGCAAGTTCATTACGGCGTTCTTCCGCAACGCCGCTGTCAAGACCGAGGTCGAAGCCCTGCTTCAGCAGCGTGACGGTCTGATGGGCGGTATCTGCAACGGCTTCCAGGCGCTGATCAAGCTGGGCCTTGTGCCCTATGGCAAGATCATCGATACCGATGCCACCTGCCCCACCCTTTCCTATAACGACATTTCGCGCCACCAATCCCGCATCGTGCGTGTCCGCGTGGCATCGAATCAGTCGCCCTGGCTTTCGGGCGTGAACGTGGGTGACGTTTACAACGTTGCCATCTCGCACGGCGAGGGCAAGTTCATCGCAGACGACGCGCTGGTAGCAAAGCTCGCGGCAAACGGTCAGATCATGACGCAGTACGTCGATCTTGACGGCGCGCCCACCATGGACACCCGCTTCAACCCCAACGGCTCTGCCGCCGCCATCGAGGGTATCCTCTCCCCCGACGGCCGTGTGTTCGGCAAGATGGGTCATACCGAGCGCTATGCAAACGGTCTTTACCAGAACGTGCCCGGCAACTTCGAAATGCCCCTGTTTGCCTCGGCAGTCAAATACTTCAAATAATATAAAAGGAGCCCGACTATGGCTTATTTAACCGACATTGAGATCGCCCAATCCGCCAAGATGCAGCCGATCACCGCGATTGCGGCGGTGGCAGGCGTGGGCGAGGAATTTATCGAGCAATACGGCAAATATAAAGCAAAGGTCGATCCCGCACTGCTGAAAGCAAGCGACCGCAAGGACGGCAAGCTGATTCTTGTGACCGCCATCACCCCCACCCCCGCGGGCGAGGGAAAAACCACCACCACCATCGGACTTGCCGACGGCCTGCGCCGCATCGGCAAGTCGGCGGCGGTCGCACTGCGTGAGCCGTCTCTTGGCCCCGTGTTCGGCGTCAAGGGCGGCGCCGCGGGCGGCGGTTATGCACAGGTCGTGCCGATGGAGGATATCAACCTGCACTTTACGGGCGATTTCCACGCCATCGGTGCCGCAAACAACCTGCTGGCGGCAATGCTTGACAACCACATTTATCAGGGCAATGCGCTGAATATCGACCCCCGCCGCATCACCTGGCGCCGTTGCGTTGATATGAACGACAGACAATTGCGCTTTGTCACCGACGGCCTTGGCGGTCGTGTCAACGGCGTGCCCCGCGAGGATGGCTTTGATATCACCGTGGCATCCGAGATCATGGCAGTGTTCTGCCTGGCATCCTCGATGACCGACCTCAAGGAGCGCCTTTCCCGTATCGTTGTGGCATATACCTATGACGAAAAGCCCGTAACGGCGGGCGATCTCGGCGCCGTTGGCGCCATTGCGGCGCTCCTGAAGGATGCCATCAAGCCCAACCTGGTACAGACCCTTGAGGGCACACCCGCCTTTGTACACGGCGGTCCCTTTGCCAACATCGCACACGGCTGTAACTCGGTTATGGCAACCCGTATGGCAATGAAATTTGCCGACTATGCCGTCACCGAGGCAGGCTTTGGCGCTGACCTGGGTGCCGAAAAGTTCCTGGATATCAAGTGCCGCGCAACCGGTCTTCGCCCCGATGCCGTGGTGATCGTGGCAACCGTGCGCGCCCTGAAGATGCACGGCGGCGTACCCAAAACCGAGCTTGGCGGCGAGAATCTTGCCGCACTGGAAAAGGGTCTGCCCAATCTGTTGCGCCACGTTTCAAACATCAAAAACGTATACCGTCTGCCCGCTGTGGTGGCAGTCAACCGCTTCCCCACCGACACCGATGCCGAGATCGCGCTGGTCATTGAGAAATGCAAAGCGCTTGGCGTGAACGTGGTGCTTTCTACCGTTTGGGCGGAGGGCGGCAAGGGCGGCATGGCGCTGGCGGAAGAGGTGGTGCGCCTTTGTGACACCGAAAACGGCTTTACGTATGCCTATGATACCGACCTTTCGATCGTGGAGAAGGTGGAGACCATCGTCAAGCGCATTTACGGCGGCAACGGTGTGACTTTCACCCCCCAGGCAATGAAGCAGGTCGCGACCCTCTCGTCGCTTGGCTTTGACAAGCTGCCCGTTTGTATGGCGAAAACGCAGTACAGCTTTTCCGACGATGCCACCAAGATCGGCGCACCCGAGGGCTTTACCGTGACGGTACGTCAGGTCAAGGTCTCGGCAGGTGCAGGCTTCGTGGTGGTTCAGACCGGTGACATTATGACCATGCCGGGTCTGCCCAAATCCCCCGCGGCGCTCCGTATCGACGTCGACGAGAACGGCAAGATCTCGGGCTTGTTCTAACAAAAAAGAAAACCTCTCGCACGAGAGGTTTTCTTTTTTTGCTGCAAGCATTTCCGCACCATACAACCCGCACAAGAAATTGCCACGCATTGCCACGAAAAAAGTCAAAATTACGGGGTGTTTCCCCTTGACAAATGGGCATATATATAGTAAAATATATAAGATAATGTATATCGCCTGCGGGCGATGGCGCGCGAGAGCGCACGTGTGGGATAGAAAACCGATTGCGGTTGGGGATCTTGTCGGTTTTCGGCGGATTCCTTTTTTCTAAAATCCCCATCAAAACAAAAGGAGGTCAAACGATGAAAAAACTGATCGATATGCAGCATCTTGATAAATCGTTTCTCTCGGCTACCGAGTCTTTTCCGCTTTCCTCTTTTTCGCTTTGTGATGATGTTTCTATCGACGTTTCCCGTTATACCGTTTTTCCCGGCTTTTGTGATGTGCATGTGCATTTCCGCGAGCCGGGCTTTTCTTATAAAGAAACGGTCGCAGGGGGCTCGGCGGCGGCAGCATACGGCGGATATACGGCGGTTTGCACCATGCCGAATCTCTCGCCTGTGCCCGACTCGCTTGCGCACCTGAAGGAGCAGCTTGACATCATCGCGCGCGATGCGTGCATCCGCGTTATCCCCTACGGTGCAATCACCGTGGGCGAAAACGGAAAGCTGCTTTCGGATATGGAGGAAATGGCACCCTTTGTGGTGGGCTTTTCGGATGACGGGCGCGGCGTTGCTGACGACGATATGATGCGCGCGGCAATGCTGACCGCCAAAAGCCTTGGCAAGCCCATCGTCGCGCACTGCGAGGATATGACCCTGATCAACAAGGGCGGCTATATCCACGACGGCGCCTACGCCGCCGCACACGGCCACATCGGCATCTCGTCGGAAAGCGAATGGCGGCAGGTCGAGCGCGACCTGAAGCTGGTCGAGGAGATCGGCTGTGCCTATCACGTCTGCCACATCTCCACCAAGGAAACCGTGGCACTCATCCGCGACGCGAAGGCACGTGGCCTGAACGTCACCTGTGAAACCGGTCCCCATTACCTGGTGATGGACGACAGCGACTTGCAGGAAGAAGGGCGCTTCAAGATGAATCCCCCCTTGCGCTCTGCGGCTGACCGCGAGGCACTGCTGGCGGGACTTGTGGACGGCACCATCGATATGATCGCCACCGACCACGCCCCCCACTCGGCTGAGGAAAAGGCAAAAGGCCTTGCGAAAAGCGCCTTTGGCATCGTGGGGCTTGAAACCGCCTTTGCGGTGCTTTACACCAAGCTGGTCAAAACCGGCAAGCTTTCGCTCGCACGCCTCATTGATGCGATGGCGATCGCCCCCCGCAAGCGCTTCGGCATTCCCTTCGGCAACGATTTCACGGTATTCGAGCTGGATGCCAGCTTCACCGTTGATCCCGAACAATTCCACGGCGCGGGACGCGCCACGCCCTTTGCGGGTGAAACCCTTTACGGCAAGCATCGGCTGACGGTCTTTAACGGACAGATCGTCGCCAACAACTTATAAAATCTCGGAGGACAAAACAATGGCTAAAAGAAAAGATCTCAAGAAAATCCTCATCATCGGCTCGGGCCCCATCGTGATTGGTCAGGCAGCCGAATTTGACTATGCGGGCACGCAGGCGTGCCTTGCGCTGAAGGAAGAAGGCTACGAGGTGGTGCTGGTCAACTCCAACCCCGCCACCATTATGACCGATACCACCATTGCCGATAAGGTGTATATGGAGCCCCTGACGCTCGAGTATATCGCAAAGATCCTGCGCTACGAGCGCCCGGATGCCATCGTTCCCGGCATCGGCGGTCAGACGGGTCTGAACCTTGCCATGCAGCTGGAGAAGAAGGGCGTTCTGAAGGAATGTCACGTCGAGCTGCTGGGCACCAGCAGCGAATCGATCGAGCGCGCCGAGGACCGTGAGCTCTTCAAGGAGCTGTGCGAAGAGATCGGCGAGCCCACCATCCCCTCTGAGATCACCTACAATATTGACGAGGCAATCGCCGCCGCCGATCGTATCGGCTACCCCGTGGTGCTTCGCCCCGCCTTCACGCTTGGCGGCACGGGCGGCGGCTTTGCCTATAACCGCGACGAGCTTGTGGAGATCGGCCGCAACGGCTTTGCCCTTTCTCCTGTGCATCAGGTGCTGGTCGAAAAGAGCGTGCGCGGCTATAAGGAAATTGAATTTGAGGTTATGCGCGATGCATCCGACCGCGCCATTACCATCTGCGGTATGGAAAACATCGACCCTGTCGGCGTTCACACGGGCGACTCGGCAGTGGTTGCCCCCATCCTCAGCCTTAACGATCACGATCTGAAGATGCTGAACGATTCGGCAATCAAGATCATCCGCGCCCTGAAGATCGAGGGTGGCTGTAACGTGCAGTTTGCACTCAACCCCACCACCAGCGAATACTACCTCATCGAGGTCAATCCCCGCGTTTCGCGCTCGTCGGCGCTGGCATCCAAGGCAAGCGGTTACCCCATCGCGCGTGTCACGGCAAAGGTTGCCGTTGGTATGACCCTTGATGAGATCGGCATTGCCAACACCACCGCCGCCACCGAGCCCCGCCTTGACTACGTGGTGGCAAAGTTCCCCCGCTTCCCGTTCGATAAATTCACCTCGGCGCCCAACACCCTCGGCACCCAGATGAAGGCAACCGGCGAGGTGATGGGCATCGGCTCGAACCTTGAGGAATGTACGCTCAAATCGGTGCGCTCGCTGGAGATCGGCGTGTGCCACCTGCATATGGCGAAATTCGATGCGATGACCGACAAGGAGCTGAAGGAATACCTTGCGGAATTCAAATCCGACAACCTCTTTGCCGTAACCGAGCTCTTGCGCCGCGGCACCTCGATTGACGAGCTGCACGACATCACCAAGATCACGCCCCTTTTCCTTGCATCCTTCCAGAAGATCGTGGATATGGAAAAGGCGCTCAGCGCCGCCAAGGGCGATGCGAAGGTGCTTGCCGCAGCCAAAAAGCTTGGCTTTGCCGACAAATATATTGCAAAGCTGTGGGGTGTAAAGGAGCTTGACGTAACCAACCTGCGCGCCAAGAACGGCATCAAGCCCGTCTTCCGTATGGTCGACACCCTGCACACGGGTGCCTATATCCCCTACTTCTATTCGTCCTACACCGGCGAGCACGATTCCATCGTCACCGACAAGAAAAAGGTGGTGGTGCTGGGCGCAGGTCCCATCCGTATCGGTCAGGGCGTCGAGTTTGACTACTCCACCGTACACGCTGTAACCACCATCAAGAAATCGGGCTTCGAGGCGATCATCATCAACAACAACCCCGAAACCGTTTCGACCGACTATACCACCGCCGACAAGCTCTACTTCGAGCCCCTCACGCCCGAGGACGTGATGGCGATTCTCGAATTTGAGGGCGCCGAGGGCGTGATCGCATCGCTTGGCGGTCAGACCGCCATTAACCTTGCCGAGCCGCTTCGCGACAGAAACGTGAAGATCATCGGCACCGATTGCGATGCCATTGCCCGCGCCGAGGACCGCAAGCTGTTTGAAAAGCTTTGCCGCGAGCTGGGCGTGCCCCAGCCCAAGGGCTGTGGCGTTACCAGCATTGAGGAGGGCGTAAAGGCTGCCGCCGAGATCGGCTATCCTGTGCTGGTACGTCCCAGCTTCGTGCTGGGCGGTCGCGCGATGCAGATCGTTACCAACGAGCAGCAGCTCCGCCATTACCTCAAGACCGCGGTTGAGATCGACAAGGACAGACCTGTGCTTGTCGACCGCTATATCACGGGTAAAGAGGTTGAGGTCGATGCCATTTGCGACGGCCGCGACGTCTTTGTGCCCGGCATTATGGAGCTTGTCGAGCGCACGGGCGTGCACTCGGGCGACTCGATCAGCGTTTACCCCTCGTTCAGCATCTCCGACCGCGTGAAGGGCAAGATCCTGACCTATGCAAAGAAGCTGGGTCTTGGCTGCGGCATCGTGGGTCTGTTCAACATTCAGTTCATCGTTGACTCCAACGAGGACGTGTATATCATCGAGGTCAATCCCCGTTCCTCGCGTACCGTTCCCTTCCTTTCGAAGGCGACCGGTTACAGCCTTGCCGACATTGCCACCGAGGTCATCCTTGGCAAGTCGCTCAAGGAGCAGGGCTTCTTCGACCTTTACCCCGCCGAAAAGCAGCGCTGGTACGTGAAGGTTCCCGTGTTCTCCTTCAACAAGATCCGCGGTCTGGATGCTTACCTCTCGCCCGAGATGAAATCCACGGGTGAGGCGATCGGCTACGACGACAAATTCAACCGCGCGCTTTACAAGGCACTGCAGGCATCGGGTATGAAGCTGCAGAATTACGGCACCGTGTTTGCCACCATTGCCGACCGCGATAAGGAAGAGGCGCTGCCTCTCATTCGCCGCTTCTACAACCTTGGCTTCAATATCGAGGCAACCGCAGGCACGGCGAAGTTCCTGAAGGAAAACGGCATCCGCACCCACGTGCTTGGCAAGATCGGTGACGGCAACAACGATATTCCCGAGGCGATCCGTCAGGGTCACATCGCCTACGTCATCAACACCAGCGCCCCTGGCTCGGGCGGTAACCAGCAGCACGACGGTCACGAGATCCGTCGCCTGGCAACCGAAAACAACGTGACGCTCTTCTCCTCGCTTGACACCGTGCGCGTGCTGCTTGACGTGCTGGATGAAACCACCCTTCACATCTCCACCATTGATGCGTGAGGTCGACTATGAAGCAATCTATCTTTGAGATCGTTACCAACACGGCACTCACCGCAAGCGTCTATCAAATGACGCTTCGCGGCGATACCGCCGCCATCACCGCCCCCGGGCAGTTTGTGAATATCAAGCTCGCAGGGCGCTTCCTGCGCCGCCCCATCTCGGTAAACGATGTGGTGGGCGATACCCTGACCATCATCTATAAGGTGGTGGGAAAGGGCACCGAGGATATGAGCCGTATGACGGCGGGCGACAAGCTGGACATTCTGTCGGGTCTTGGCAACGGCTACGACACCGCGGTGTCGGGCGACAAGCCTCTGCTGCTTGGCGGCGGCGTGGGCGTGCCCCCGCTTTATATGCTGGCAAAAAAGCTGATCGCCGAGGGTAAACAGGTCAGCGTGGTGCTTGGCTTTAACCGCGCCGACGAGGTCTTCTTTGAGGACGAGTTCCGCGCTCTTGGCGCCGATGTTACCGTTACCACCGCCGATGGCTCGCACGGCACGAAGGGCTTTGTGACCGATGCCCTGCCCGCCGCATATTCTTACGTATACACCTGCGGTCCCGAGCCGATGCTGAAGGCAGTATTCGCCAAGACCGCTACCTCGGGTCAATATAGCTTCGAGGAGCGAATGGGCTGTGGCTTCGGCGCCTGCATGGGCTGCTCGTGCAAGACCGTAACGGGCAACAAGCGCATCTGTAAGGAAGGACCCGTTCTTCGAAAGGAGGAGATCCTATGGGAGAAATGAAAACCACCCTTTGCGGCATCACGCTGGAGAATCCCGTGATCCCCGCCAGCGGCACGTTTGGCTATGGCTATGAATTCGCCGAGCTGTACGACATCAACTGCCTTGGCACCTTCTCCTTCAAGGGTACCACGCGCGATCCGCGCTTTGGCAACCCCACCCCCCGCATTGCCGAATGCACCGCGGGCATGATCAACGCCGTGGGATTGCAGAATCCCGGTGTTGACAAGGTCATCTCCGAGGAGCTGCCCCGCATGCGCAAGGTCTTTCACAAAAAGGTGATGGCAAACGTCAGCGGCTTTTCGGTCGAGGACTACGTTTACACCTGCCAGCGCCTTGACCGCGAGGATTGCGTTGGCTGGCTTGAGGTCAACGTCAGCTGCCCCAACGTACACGGCGGCGGCATGAGCTTTGGCACCAGCCCCGAGGCGGCTGCCGAGGTCACGCGTGCCGTCAAGGCAGTGACCACCAAGCCCGTGATCATGAAGCTTTCCCCCAACGTGACCGATATCGTGTCGATCGCAAAGGCGTGCGAGGAAGCGGGTGCCGACGGCATTAGCCTGATTAACACGATGATGGGCATGCGCATCGACATTGCGCGCCGCCGTCCCGTGATCGCCAACCGCAAGGGCGGCTTTTCGGGCGCCGCCATCTTCCCCATCGCCGTGCGTATGGTGGCAGATGTGGCAGGTGCCGTTAAGATCCCCGTGGTGGGTATGGGCGGCGTTTCCTCGGCAGAGGACGTTGTGGAAATGATGATGGCAGGTGCCTCGGCCGTTGAGGTGGGTGCCGCCAATCTGGTGGATCCCTTCGCCTGCCGCGATATCATCGCAGATCTTCCCCGCGTGATGGAGAAATACAACATCCCCTCGCTGGAATCCATTATAGGAGTGTGCAAAAATGGCTAAAGACGTAATCATTGCTTGCGATTTTGACAGCAAGGAAAAGGTATTCGCTTTTCTCGATCTCTTCACCGACGAAAAGCCCTTTGTAAAAATCGGTATGGAGCTGTTCTATGCCGCAGGACCCGACATTGTGCGCGAGATTAAGGCAAGAGGACACAAGATCTTTCTTGACCTCAAGCTTCACGATATCCCCAACACCGTAAAAAAATCCATGGCAGTGCTGTCGAGCCTGGATGTGGATATGACCAACCTGCACGCCGCAGGTACGGGCAGAATGATGCAGGCAGCGCTCGAGGGTCTTACCAGACCCGACGGCACGCGCCCGATGCTGATCGCCGTGACGCAGCTGACCTCGACCGACGAGGAGACCATGCGCCGCGATCTGCTGATCAACGAGCCCATCGACAAGGTCGTGATGCACTACGCCGCAAACGCCAAGGCAGCAGGCCTTGACGGTGTTGTTTGCTCTCCCCTTGAGGCGGGCAAGGTACACGACACCTGCGGTAAGGATTTCGTTACCGTTACCCCCGGTGTGCGCTTTGCCGACGGTGACGTGGGCGATCAGAAGCGCGTGATGACCCCCGCCGAGGCGAAGAAGATCGGCTCGGATTATATCGTGGTGGGCAGACCCATCACCGCTGCTGCCGACCCCGTTGCGGCATACCGCCGCTGTGTTGCCGAGTTCCTCGGTTGAAAGGAGATTTGAAATGCAAGGCTATAAGAGAGAATTTATTCAGTTTCTGGAAAGCGCCGGGGTGCTGAAATTCGGCGATTTTATCGCCAAAAGCGGCAGACGCATCCCCTATTTTATCAACGCGGGCGAAATCAAGACCGGCGAGCATATCGCAAAGCTCGGTGAATTTTACGCCAAGGCATACTTTGAAAAGGTAGGCAACAAAAAGACCGTGCTGTACGGCCCCGCCTACAAGGGCATCTCGATCGCGGTGGCATCCTCGATCGCGCTTGCCAAAGAGGGACTTGACGTTCCCTTCTTCTTCAACCGCAAGGAAGCCAAGGACCACGGCGAGGGCGGCATTTTTGTCGGCTACAAGCCCGTTGCCGGCGACGAGGTCGTCATCGTTGAGGACGTCATCACCGCGGGCACCGCGATCCGCGAAAGCATGGCAAACCTTTCCTCGCTTGAGGGCGTGAAGATCGCCGCCACCTTCGTGATGGTTGACCGCAAGGAAAAGGGCAAGGGCGAGCTTTCTGCTATGGCAGAGATCGAAAAGGAGTTCGGCTTCCCCGTTTACTCGGTCGTCGACGTGTACGACATCATCGAGTACCTTGAGGAGAATCCCGCAAACGAGGAAAACGTCACCCGTATCAAAAATTATCTCGCCGTGAACGGTGCGAAAGGATAAGACATGAAAAGCGTAATTGATATTCCCGATCTTTCGGCAAAGGAAGTAGAAGACCTGCTGGCGCTTGCGTCGGATATCATTGAAAACCCCGCCAAATACGCCACCGCCTGCCACGGCAAAAAGCTGGCAACGCTGTTTTTCGAGCCCTCGACCCGTACGAGATTGTCGTTTGAGGCGGCAATGTACGAGCTGGGCGGCCACGTCATCGGCTTTTCCGAGGCAAAATCCACGTCGGCATCCAAGGGTGAAAGCATCTCGGATACCGCCAAGGTCATCAGCTGCTATGCCGATATCATCGCCATGCGCCACACGCACGAGGGCGCACCCCTGGTGGCATCCTGCGCCGCAACCATCCCCGTGATCAACGCGGGCGACGGCGGCCATGCACACCCCACCCAGACCCTTGCAGACCTGCTCACCATCAAGCGCGAGAAGGGTCGACTTGACAACCTCACGGTGGGCTTTTGCGGCGACCTTAAGTACGGCAGAACCGTGCATTCGCTGATCACCGCGCTCTCGCGCTTTACGGGCATCAAGATCGTGCTGATCTCGCCCGAGGAGTTGGCACTGCCCGGCTACATTATGCACGAGGTGATCCGCGCCAACGGTATGGAGTGCGTGGAAACCACCGATCTTGAGGCGTATCTGCCCGAGCTGGATATTCTGTATATGACCCGCGTACAGCGCGAGCGCTTTGCCGACCTTTCGGTCTACGAGCGACTGAAGGACAGCTATATCCTCACACCCGAAAAGCTGACCAGCGCCAAGTCCGATATGGCGATCCTGCACCCCCTGCCCCGCGTGAACGAGATCAGCGTGAAAATTGACGACGATCCCCGCGCGTGCTACTTCAAGCAGGTGAAAAATGCGAAATACATCCGTATGGCGCTGATCCTCACGCTGTTGCGTGCGGCAGAGGCGGCGGGCGAGCAAAAGCCCGAAACCCCGCCCGCCAAGCGCACCACGGCAAGAAAGCAGGTCGTGAACCTGTTTCGGTGTGAGAACCCGCGCTGCATCACCGTCACCGAGCAGGAGCTGGATCAGGTGCACCGCCTTTATGACGAGGCAAACGGCATCTGGCGCTGCGCTTACTGCGAGAAGAAGCTGAAGGTAGCAAGCAAATAACCCAAACAAAGCCTCCCTCGTTTTCCACTTTTCCTCTTATTTGTATAAGGAGACTTCCTATGAAAAAGACACTTTCGCTTCTGTTGGCAATCACGCTTTGCCTATCGCTGTCGGTGCTCTTTACCGCCTGCGGACACGAGCACGCATACGCCACCGACTGGTCAAAGGACGATACCCACCACTGGCACGCCTGCACGGGCAAGGATTGCACCGAGATTGCCGACAAGGCGGAGCACGAATGGGATACGGGCGTTGTGACAACGCTTGCCACCTACGCCGCCGACGGCACCAAGACCTTTACCTGCACCACCTGCGCCGCCACCAAGACCGAGCCTTACGCGGTGGATACCACCGTGACCCAGGCAGAGTGGGATGCCGCGCTGGCGTTTACCGACAACTTTACGATGACGCTGACGCTGACCAGTCCTGCAGATCCCAACCAGGCTCCCTTTGTTTACCTTCTGACCCGAAACGGCGACACCTTCTGTCAGGTGACGGACGGTGATAACGGCGATTATTGGACGGTTAAGAACGGCGTTTGCTATGCCTACAGCCAGGTATCGGGCGGACACAAAGAAACCGTTATGACACAGCAGACCCCCGAGACCCTGACTGCCTATTGCACATCGCGCCTGCTGACCTCGTCCTTCCGCAATTATTACCCCTTCCTTGCTTATGACGAGGAAAGCCGCACCTACCGCACCGACGAGCTGACCTACACCTCTTTGACCGACATTGCCGTGGCGTTTGAGGATGGCAAGCTTGTCTGGCACACCTACACCGAATCAGACCTCGGGGTGGTTGCCACGGTAACCGTCACCTACGGCACCGCGGGCGAAATCACCCTGCCCACCAACATCGTTACCCCTTAAGTGCAAAAAAAGAACAGCCCCCCGCGGGGCTGTTCTTTTGTTTTTGTTTATTCCTTTTCGGTCTTTGCCACCTCGGAAAGGGTGGAGGCAAGACCCGCAAGCGACTGAATCTCAGAGGGGATGATCAGCTTGGTCGCCTTGCCGTCGGCAACCTTCACCAGCGCCTCGAAGCTGCGCAGGGTCAATACTTCCTTCGTGGGCGATGCTTCATTCAGCATCCGCAGACCCGTGGCAGTTGCCTCGTGCACCTTGAGGATCGCCTCTGCCTCACCCTCTGCCTCGCGGATACGTGCCTCACGCACCGCCTCGGCGCGCAGGATCGCGGCTTGCTTTTCTGCCTCGGCATCGAGAATGGCGGATTGCTTGCGACCCTCTGCCACCAGAATGGCAGAGTTCTTTTCGCCCTCGGCACGCAGGATCGCCTCACGGCGCTCACGCTCTGCCTTCATCTGCTTCTCCATCGCATCCTGAATCTCGCGGGGCGGGATGATGTTCTTCAGCTCGACGCGGTTGACCTTAATGCCCCAGGCATCGGTCGCCTGGTCCAGAATGGCGCGCATCTTGGTGTTGATGGTATCGCGCGAGGTCAGGGTCGCATCCAGATCCAATTCACCGATCATATTACGAAGGGTGGTGGCGGTCAGGTTTTCGATGGCGAAAATGGGGTTGGTAACGCCGTAGGCATACAGCTTGCAGTCGGTGATCTGATAATAGACCACGGTATCGATCTGCATACGGACGTTATCCTTGGTGATCACCGATTGGGGCGGAAAGTCAACGACCTGCTCCATCAGGGTCACCTTTTTATTGATACGGTCAATGAACGGAATTTTGACGTGGACACCGTTGTTCCACGTGGTGTGGTAAGAGCCAAGACGCTCCAACACATAAGCGTGCGCCTGCGGTACGATCTGGATATTGGCGATCGCAATGATCAGCAGCACAACAAGAACGATAATAACGGCAATGATTGCTCCCATTTTTTCTCTCCTTTTTATTATTTTACAATTAATTTTACGCCGTTGATCTCGACAACGGTCACCTCGGTACCGACGGGAATCACGCGCCCATCCTCGGCACGCGCCGACCAGCAAAGACCGCCGACCTTAACCTCACCCTGCTCGGTGATGTTATTGATCTCCTCGGTCACAAGGCAGGTTTTTCCCACCAGCGCCTCGGCGTTGGTTTTTTCCTTTTTGCCCTTCATCAAACGGCGGCACAGCGGGCGGGTGGCGATCACCAGCGCGGCGCCGATCAGTAAAAAGACAAGCACCTGCACAATGGGCGGCACAGGGAAAAAGGCAAGGATCAGCGAGACCAGCGCGGCGGGAAAGAACCAGATCGCCACGAAATCGGCGGTCAGCGCCTCGATGATCACCGCGGCGATCAGCACCGCGATCCATAAGACTTGCATACAACATCCTCCTTTGGCTTCACGGAAAATGATATCCTTTTCCGTGTGCTTTTATTATAGCATTTCCAAAAAAGAACTGTCAAGCGTCAAATGGGACTCCCTCACGCGCTGGCGGGCGGTCTTGGTCGATTTTGGGGCTGCCACTGCCTTTTTTGATTGATTTTAGTGCCCACAAGAGCTCGCACCCCGCCGAGAACACCCTTAGCCTTCCCCTTGAGGGGAAGGTGCCGAGCGAATGCGAGGCGGATGAGGTGTCGTAAGCACCGATTGTTTTCCACCTCATCAGTCGCCTGCTGCGACAGCTTCCCCTCAAGGGGAAGCCTTTGGATAGGTGTCCCGCCGATCCCTACGCGACGTCTGTGCCGTGAAAGACTTTCAATACAGCCCCTGCTTGCCCGAAAGGCGGCGCCACAGCGTTTGCAAAAGACCCAGCGGCAGCACGCACGCGGCAAGCGCCAGCGCGATCCACAATTCACGGAGCGTAAGGGGGACGGTCCGCAGCACCGCGCCGCCGAGATACACAAAGGCGATCTGCACCGCCGCCACGGCGGTCATAATGAATAGGAACGCGCGGTTGCGCGAAAGCCCCGTCAGCATTGCCACGCGGTCACTGCGGGCATTGAAGCAGTTAAAGACCCCCGCAAAGATAAACAGGGCGAAAAACGCGGTCAGCAGGCACACGTCCCCCTCGCTCTCGCGAAAGCACGCCACCACGGCGGGTGCCTTGAGAAAGATCACCGAAAGCGCAAGCGTTGCTGACGACAGAAAGGCGATGCGCGCGGCGATCCCCCGCGTTAAGATCGGCTCGTCGCGCCGCTTGGGCGGCTCCTTTAAGTAAAACGGCATCGGTGCCTCGCCCGCAAAGGCAAGCCCCCCTAAGGTATCCATAATCAGATTGATCCACAGCATCTGCACCACCGTGACAGGGGTCTCGAAGCCGATGAAGGGACCGATCATCGAGATGCCGACCGCCGAGAAATTCATAATTAATTGTAAGGTAATGAATTTGCGGATGCTTTTGAATACGGTGCGCCCGTACAGCACGGCGCGCACGATCGAGGAGAGGTTGTCATCTAAGATCACGATGTCTCCCGCTTCCATTGCCACCTGTGTGCCGCTGCCCATCGCAAAGCCCACGTCCGCCGCCTTCAGGGCGGGGGCATCGTTGATGCCATCCCCCGTCATACCCACCACCAAGCCGCAGTCGGCGGCAAGCCGCACCAGGCGGCTTTTATCGCGGGGCAGCGCCCTTGCCACCACCGCAAGGCGGGGCAGGAGCGCCGTGACCTCGTCATCCGAAAGCGCCGCCAGCTCGCCCCCGTCCAGCACCGCACGATCCCCCCACAGAATACCGCTGGCGGCGGCGATCTCAGCCGCCGTTTCACGGGCATCGCCCGTGATCATCACCACCTGCACTCCCGCGCCCTGCAGGGTGCGCACCGCCTCGCGTGCCTCGGGGCGCACGGGGTCGGTAAAGCACAGCGCCGCAACAAGGCAAAGATGCGGGCGCGCGCCCTCATTTGGCATTGCATCGGCAGACGACACAAGGATCACACGCTCGCCCCGCTTCGTGCGCTCACGGATGCGCGCCATCAGCGCGGGGCGCTGAAGCGCGCGTTTCTTGCCATCGGCATCCAGCGCGCCATCGATCATCGGCAGCAATCGCTCGGGCGCGCCGCTGATGAACACCTCGCCCGCCGCCGTTTTCACGGCGGCGTATTTGCGCGCGCTGTCAAAGGGCAGGCGCTCGCAAACCGTGACATCGGGGTCGGGAAAGGCGAGAAATGCCGCGCGGATCGCGCGGTCGGTGGCGTTGCCGCCCAGCGCCGCGGGCACGCCGTCCTTCTCTCCCCGCACGGCGGCAGAGCCCACCACAGCGGCGGTATGTAACGCCCCAAACAGGTCAGGCGCACGCGCGCGGAGCGCTGAGACCGAGGGGTAGTCACCCGCAAGCGTGAGAATGCCCGACAGCGACAGCACGCCCCGCGTCAGAGTCCCGGTCTTATCGGTAAACAGAATGTTCATACTGCCCGCCGCCTCAAGCCCTGCGGGCTTGCGCACCAGCACGTGATCGCGCACCATGCGGCGGATATTCGAGGATAGCACCACCGCGATCATCATCGGCAATCCCTCGGGCACGGCAACCACCACAACGGTCAGCGCCAGGGTCAGTGCCTCCAGCAGGGTGGCGGCAAGAAAGGGCAGGTCACGCAGGCGCAGCAGCACCTCACCGCGGGCAAGACCCGACACGCTTGGCACCAGCGCGTGAAACACATAGACCAGCGCACAGATCACCGCCATCGCATAGCCCACACGGCTGATCTGGCGCGCAAGACGTGACAGGCGCTCCTTTAAGGGGCTGGTACGCCCGTCGCCCTGCAATTCGCCCGAAATGCCGCCAAGATAGGTGGCATCGCCCACACGGGTCACGCGCATCTCCCCCCCGCCCGAAAGCACGGTACAGCCCGCAAACAGCGCTCCCGCCGAATCGGGGGTTTGACGATCCCCCGTGCGAAAGGGGCGCTTGAGCGCCTCGCGGCTCTCGCCCGTTAAGGGCGACTGATCCACGCCAAGATCGCCCGACAGCAGCACACCGTCGGCGGGGATGCGCTCGCCCGCGCCCAGCAACAGGAGATCCCCCACCACCACCTCGGTCACGGGAATTTCCTTCACCGTGCCCCGCCGCACGCGGCAAAGGGCGGTGCCGCACCCCGAAAGCAGACGGGAAAACGCCACCTCACTGCCGTATTCCGACACCGTGGAAATAAAGGTTGCCAGCAGGATCGACACCGCAATGCCGACGGTTTCGACCCAATCGGCGCGGCGGAACAGCATCAACAGATGCAGCACCAGCGCGATCAGCAGCACCTTGATCACAGGGTCGCCAAGGTTACCGAAAAACGCGCGCCAGAAGCCGCGCTTTTTGCGCTCGCTGAACACATTCGCGCCGTGCGCGCGCCGCGCGGCATCTACCTCATTTTCCGAAAGCCCGCGGTATCGCCCGCTTTTTTCTTCTGTCATTTTCATCCCCCCAAACAGTTTTCCATCTATCTTATGCGGCAATCACACGGGGAAATGCAACCGCAGAATGGAAAGTGTAAAATGTAAAAAAAGTGTTAACATTTGCATCTTTTTCGAAGTTTTCCACATCTATCGATTGCTTTAATATGTTATTTATGTTATAATAATTTTAATTACACGCGCCCGCGCGCGCAACGCGTGTGGAAAACCTCTCACGCACGGCGCGCCGCCTTCCCCTTTTTTCTTTTGCTCCGTACGCATCGGAGACAAAAATCTTCCCCACAGTTGACGACTTTTCCACCGTCGCCGTGTTACAATGCGTACACCGCAAAAACTACGAAAGGACGGATCAATCACTTTATGGCATTGCCCAACGAAATCAAACAAATCTGGGAGATCGTGCAGGAATCCTTCCGCGCCGAGTGCTCAAGCACCGCCTTTGACCTCTGGTACGGCAGCATCACCCCCGACGATTACGATCCCACCGCAAACGAATTGGTATTCCCCGTGGAATCCGAATTCAAGTACAAAACCCTTTCCGAGCGTTATCGCCCCATCATCGAGGCGCGCTTTTCCTCGGTGGCGGGTATGGATATCAAGGTCACCTTCAAGCTGACGGGTAAAACCGTCAAGCCCGAGGATATCCTGCGCCCCATCACGCGTACCGAGGTACGCTCGCCCATTGAGGATGGCGCCGAAATGGCACAGCGCTCGAAATACACCTTTGAAACCTTTATCGAGGGAGAAAGCAACCGCTTTGCACGCGCCGTGTGCTTCCAGGTTGCCAACAACCCCTATACGGTCTATAACCCCTTGTTTATCTACGGCCCCTCGGGCGTGGGCAAGACCCATCTGATGTTCGCCGTCATCAACGAGATGCGACGCGTCAGCCCCGATACCAAGGTCTTTTACACCAAGGGTGACGACTTCATCAATTACATGGTCGAGTGTCTGAAGAACAACGATATGGCATCCTTCCGCGACCGTTACCGCAAGTGTGACGTGCTGCTGGTGGACGACATTCAGTTTATCGCAGGCAAGGAATCGACCCAGAACGAATTATTCCATACCTTCCAAGCCCTGTTTGATGAAGGAAAGCAGATCATCCTTGCCTCTGACCGCCCCCCGCGCGACATCAACCCGCTGGAGGAGCGCTTGCGCTCCCGCTTCGAGCAGGGTCTGCTTGCCGACATCAATCCCCCCGATCTTGACCTGCGCGTTGCCATCATCAAGCGCCGCACCGAGGAGATCAAGGCAGATATCCCCAACGAGGTGCTGTATTTCCTTGCCGAAAATCTGCGCTCAAACATCCGCCAGATTGAGGGTGCCATCAATAAATTGGTCGCCAAAAGCCTGGTCGACGGCAGACAGATCTCAATGGAATTGGCGCGCGACTGCATCAGCGACCTTCTGGGTGACGCCGAGCCGCTTGAGGTGACCATTGACAAGATCTTTGCCGTGATGTATCAGAAATACGGCATCGCCAAGGACGAGCTGACGGGACAGAAGCGCAACCGCGAGATCGTGCAGGCACGCCACGTGGCGATTTTCCTCATCCGCGAGGTCACGGAAATTTCGCTCAAGCGCGTGGGCAAGATCTTCGGGCGTGATCACACCACCGCGATGGCTTCGATCGACATTGTGAAAAAGCGCCTGATCGCCGACCCCATCTTTGCCGCCGATTACGAAGCGATGAAGAAGGAGATCCTTGGCCGCTGATCTTCCACCGCTTTTCCACAGCACATTCCGCTTTCCCCCGCGCGGCTGTGAAAAAGTGTGCGAAAACCGATGGAAAGCAAGGCACTGCTGTCTTGTGGAAATTGTGTAAAGCAAGAAACATAATTCCTTTTGCGGTCTTGCCGCGCACAGTTCCCCGCTTTTCCACAAAAGGGTCTCCTGTGTAAAACTGCTCAAATCTTCCACTTTTGTCGAAAATGTTGCCTTTGTGGAAAGAAATCATCTCATTTTTGTGAAAATTTCGGGTTGTGTGGAAAAAACCCACAACATTTTCCCCATTTTACCTATTGGCTTTTACACCGTTTTTGAAAGCATCGCATCCCCCAAAATCCCCGTGTCATCGGGCTTGCGGCGTTTTCCACATTTTCCCCAGCCCTTAATACAACTACTACGAGATTTTTATATCATTCATCTCTTTTTCACCGCGCTGCGCGCGATGGCGCTTTGCGCCGCAAAAAGAGAAAGGAGTTTTTATGAAAGTTATTTTTGACAGACAAGCCGTGCTTGCCGCAACCGCACCCCTGCTTTGTGCCGTTGGTACCAAATCCACCCTTGCCGCAATCGAGGGTATCCGTATCGATGCCAAGGCTCCCGATACCTGTGTGCTGACCACCTATGACCTGGAAAAGGGCGTGCAGGTGACAGTAAAAGCCACGGTCATCGAAGAGGGCTGCTTTATCATCAATGCTCAGAAATTCAATCAGACCATGCGCGTTATGGACGGCGCTGAGGTCACCTTGACGGTGGAAGGACACAACCACGCCGCATCCATTGAAAGCGGCAAGTCCTCGCACAAGCTGCCCGCACAGCGCGGTGAGGATTTTCCCGAGCTGCCCCACCTTGTGACCGATCGCGGCTTTTCTCTTGCCGCAGGCACGCTGCGTGAAATGCTATCCAAAACCATGTATGCGATGGGTGTCAATGACCAGAGAAACGTACTGAACGGCACCTTCTTTGAGGTGGAAAACAACCGCCTGCAGCTGGTTTCGTGCGATAGCTTTAAGCTGGCAAAGTGCATTCTGAACACCCAGGTGGAAAACCATAACGAGGATGGCTCGGACCTGCGCTATCGCTTTATCGTTCCCGTGAAGACCGTGAACGAGCTGTATAAGCTGATTTCGGGAGATGCCGATGCGATGGTACGCATTCACGTCAGCCGCAAGCATATCGTGTTCTACATTGACGATCTGATTTTCTTCTCGCGCCTGGTGGACGGCGAGTATATCGATTTTGACCGCATCATCATCCGTCAGCATAAAATTTATGCCACGATTGACCGCGATGCCCTGCTTTCTGCCCTTGACCGCGCGGCGCTGATCACCGAGGAGCGTGTGGCGGGCAGTGTGCGCGCACACGTCAAGCTGCAGCTGGAGGGCGGGCTTCTGAAGATCCTTGCCGCATCCTCGGCGGGCAGCACCTATGACGAGATCGAGGTCGATCACGAGGGTGGCGACCTGCTGATTGCCTTTAACAACCGATTTCTGATCGATTCGGTACGCGCGTGTGTCAGTGACCGCGTGCGCCTGGCGCTTTCCTCTCCCCTGACCAGCGTGAACATTGAGCCTGCCGATGAAGAGAATGGCGAGCGTGAAGAGCTCTTTATGCTGCTGCCTGTTCGTATGAAAGAGTAAGACATGAAATGTCTTGGAATTGCGCTTTCTGATTTTCGGAATATCGAGAGCGCAAGCATCAGGTTTTCGCCCGGCGTGACCGTGCTTTACGGTGACAACGCACAGGGCAAGACAAATGTGCTGGAGGCAATCTATTATGCCGCGATCGGCAAAAGCTTTCGCGGTCAGAATGCCCCCGAGGTGATCCGCTTCGGGTCGCCGAGTGCCGCGCTGTCGCTTGATTTTATGGCGCGGGAGCGGCAACAGAATATCACCATGCGCCTGTTTCGCGACCGCGCACGTGCGGTAGAGAAAAACGGCGTACGTGTCACCAAAATGTCAGAGCTTGTCGGTGCCTTTCGCGCGGTGCTGTTCTGCCCCGAGCATTTGTTTCTTGTCAAGGGCGGCCCTGCCGAGCGCCGACAGTTTCTGGATATCGCCATCAGCGCCGAGAACCCCTTATATCTTGCCACGCTGCAGCGCTATGCCCATATTGTAAAGCAGCGCAATTCGCTTTTGAAAAGTGCGAAGGATGATATGAAAAGCTTCCGCGAGACCATCGATCTGTGGTCGGATCAGCTGTCGATCGAGAGCGCGTACCTTGCGCGGGAGCGCGCACGCTACACGAAAAAGCTGGAGGTGTTTGTCAAGACAACCTTTGGCGAGATGATGGGCGAGCGTGAGGTTCCTGCCATCACCTATCTTGGCTGTGACAAGCGCGAGGGTGCCGATTACGAGGATATTGACGGTACCAAGCGGTATCTTTTGGAACGGCTGAGTGCCAATCTTGAGCGCGAGATCGGTGCGGGCACCACGCTTTACGGCGCGCACAAGGATGATATCGAAATTCTTTTGAACGGTCATCCCGCAAGACTGTTTGCCTCACAGGGGCAGCAGCGCTCCCTTTCGCTTGCGCTGAAGATCGCCGAGGGTGAGATCTGCCGCGAGCAGATCGGCGAATATCCCGTGTTTTTATTTGATGATGTCTTATCCGAGCTGGATGCCTCGCGCCGCAAATTTTTGCTGTCGCGTATGATGGGCAAGCAGGTCATTATGACCTCGTGCGAGGGTAAGGAAACCATGAGCGACCGTTCAATCCGCGTGAAGAACGGAACGGTAACAGAGGAATAAAGATGTATCTGCATATCGGAAACAACAAAAATATCCGCGAAAAGCATATCATCGGTATCTTTGATGCCGATACCGCCACCGTTGCGGCAATCACCAAAAAGTATCTTTCCGATGCCGAAAAGCGGGGAGAGGTATCCTTTGCCACCGAGGAGATTCCGAAATCCTTTGTGCTCTATCGGGAAAACGGCAAATTTGCGATCTGCTTTTCCCAGCTTTCTGCCGCCGCACTGCTTGGCAGAAGCGAGAAGGGCGAGACGTGACATACACCGCGTTGCGGTGATTTTATACGCAACGGCGTTGCGCTTGACTACACGCCGCTGGCGTGATTGATTTTGAAACAAAAAAAGACATAGATAACTGTTTGAAAAGGAAGGACAGAACATGGCAAACAACGAAGAAACCAGACAGGTTTATGACGACAGCCAAATACAGGTGCTGGAGGGCTTGGAGGCAGTACGCCGCCGCCCCGGTATGTATATTGGCTCGACTTCGCTGCGCGGTCTTCACCATCTGGTATACGAAATTGTCGATAACTCGATCGACGAAGCACTTGCAGGTCGTTGCAGTCATATCGAGGTAGAGCTGCTGCCCGACGGCTCGGTTTCGGTGCAGGATGACGGTCAGGGTATCCCCGGCGGCATCCATCCCAAAATGGGAATCCCCACGCTGGAGGTCATCTTTACCGTGCTGCACGCAGGCGGTAAGTTTGACGGTAACGGCTATGAATTTTCGGGCGGTCTGCACGGTGTAGGCTCGTCTGTTGTAAACGCGCTTTCCGAGTGGATCGAGCTGGAAACCTGCTACCAGGGCAGACGGTATACCGAGCGCTTTGAGCGCGGCGCGGTGGCACGCCCCTTCCGCGATGAAGGACCCACCGAAAAGCACGGTCTTTTCGTGCGCTTCAAGCCCGATGCCACCATCTTTGACGAGGTGGTATTCGAATACGAGACACTGCTGAAGCGCTTGCGCGAGCAGGCGTTCCTCAACGCAGGCGTTCGCATTTCGATCACCGACAGCCGCGACCCTGACAATATCGTGAAGGAAAATCTTTGCTACGAGGGCGGTATCCGCTCCTTCGTCAGCTACCTCAACGAGCAGAAGCACTGTCAGGTCATTCACCCCGAGGTCATCTTTATGCGCGCCGAAAAGGTAGAGGACGGGCGCGGCAGAACCATTGCCGAGATCGCACTGCAGTATACCGATACCTATAACGAGACCCTTTTGACCTTTGCCAACGACATCAACACCCACGAGGGTGGTATGCACGAGGTGGGCTTCAAAAATGCCATCACCAAGGTCATCAACGAATACGCCCGCAAGTACAACCAGCTGAAGGCAGACGACAAGAACCTTTCGGGCGACGACGTGCGCGAGGGTCTGACGGCTGTGGTTTCGGTCAAACTGAAAGAAGCGCAGTTCGAGGGTCAGACCAAGACCAAGCTCGGCAACGCGCACATCCGCGGCTTTGTGGATAAGCTGGTTTACGAGAAATTCTCGGAATATTTAGAGGAAAATCCCGCTGTCGGCAGAATCATTATCGAAAAGGCACTGACGGCAAACCGCGCCCGCGAGGCGGCACGCAAGGCACGCGAGGCGACAAGACGCAAGAACGGTCTGGAATCGATGACCCTGCCCGGCAAGCTCTCGGACTGCACCGAGCGCCGCACGGAGCTGACCGAGGTCTATCTGGTAGAGGGAGATTCGGCAGGCGGCTCGGCAAAGCTTGGCCGTGACCCCCGCTTCCAGGCGATCCTTCCCTTGCGCGGTAAGATTCTGAACGTTGAAAAAAGCCGCCTTGACAAGGTGTACGCCAATACCTCGATCATCCCGATCATTCAGGCGCTGGGCTGCGGCATCGGCGAGGAATTCGATATTGCCAAGCTGCGCTACGGTAAGATCATCATCATGGCGGACGCCGATGTTGACGGCTCGCACATTCAGGTGCTGCTGCTGACCTTCTTCTTCCGTCATATGAAGGAGCTGATCGAGAAGGGTCATGTCTACCTGGCAAAGCCCCCGCTTTATAAGGTGTATAAGCGCAGCGCCAAGCTTGGCGGCGAGCGCTATGCTTACTCGGATGCCGAGCGCGATGAGATCATCGCAGAGCTTGGCGGCGGCAAAAACATTGAGGCAGACCGCTATAAAGGTCTTGGTGAGATGGACCCTGACCAGCTGTGGGAGACCACGATGGACCCCGAGCGCCGGATTCTCTTGCGCGTGACGATGGAGGATGCCATTCTGTGCGATCAGATTTTCTCGACCCTGATGGGCGACGAGGTTGACCCCAGACGTGAATTTATCGAGCAAAACGCCAAGTTTGCCGAAAATCTGGACTTTTAACGGAAGGAGGACACGAAAATGGCTATGGAACACAAAAGCGAAAATATCGAATTCCCGAATCAGCGCATCGAAGACGTTGATATGGAAAAGCGCGTCAGACAAGCATTTATCGAATACTCGATGTCGGTCATCATGTCGCGTGCCCTTCCCGACGTGCGCGACGGTATGAAGCCCGGTCAGCGCCGTATCATGTACGCCATGTACGAGGATCACCTGACCTCGGATAAGCCCTTCCGCAAATCGGCAACCACGGTCGGTAACGTGCTGGGTCGCTATCACCCGCACGGCGACTCTGCCGTGTACGGCACGATGGTGCGTATGGCACAGGATTTCTCGCTCCGTTACCCCCTGGTCGAGGGTCACGGCAACTTCGGCTCGGTCGACGGCGACGGCGCCGCCGCTTACCGTTATACCGAGGCACGTCTTGCCAAAATTTCGGACGAGCTGATGGCTGACCTTGAAAAAGAGGTCGTGCCCTTTGTCCCCAACTTTGATAACCGCCTGCGCGAGCCTGCGGTGCTTCCCTCTCGCTTCCCGAACCTTTTGGTCAACGGCTCGGTGGGTATTGCGGTCGGTATGGCAACCAACATTCCCCCCCATAACCTGGGCGAGGTGATCGATGCCACCGTTTACCGTATGGAGAACCCCGCATGCACCGTTGAGGAGCTGATGGAGTTCGTCAAGGGTCCCGACTTCCCCACCGCCGCCACCTGCTATGGCGTGAACGGCATCATCGAAGCGTACAAGACCGGCCGCGGCCGCGTGATGGTGCGCTCGAAGTGCGAGGTCAACGAGGAAAAGAATACCATCACCGTCACCGAGCTGCCCTATCAGGTCAACAAGAGTATGCTGGTGCAATCGATCGCCGCGCTGGTGCGCGACAAGAAGATCGAGGGCATCACCGATATCAAGGACGTATCCAACGGCAGAAACGGTATCAATATCGTCATTCATTACCGCCGCGATGCCAACGGTCAGGTGATCCTGAACCAGCTTTATAAGAACACCCAGCTGCAGGATACCTGCGCCATCAATATGCTGGCGCTGGTCAATAACGAGCCGAAGGTGCTGTCGCTTCCCGAGATCCTTGACCACTATATCGCCCACCAGCAGAGCGTGATCACCCGCCGCACCCAGTTTGATCTGGATAAGGCAGAGGCGCGCGCTCATATTCTCGAGGGCTATAAGATCGTCAACGACAACATTGATGAGATTGTCAACCTCATCCGCTCCACCGCATCGATCCCCGATGCGAAGGAAAAGCTGATGGCAGGCTACGGTCTTTCCGAGATCCAGGCACAGGCTGTTGTGGAAATGACACTGGGCAAGCTGACGGGTCTGGAGCGCCAGAAGATCGAGGATGAGCTTGACAAGCTGCACACCCTTATCACCGAGCTGCGCGGCATTCTTGCCGATCAGCACAAGATCAACGAGATCATTAAAAACGAGATGCTTGCCATCCGCAACAAGTATGCCGATGCCCGCCGCACCGAGATCGTAGCGGCAGGTGACGACATTCTCTTAGAGGACCTGATTGATCGCCACGATTGCGTGATCACCCTGACGCACGCGGGCTACATCAAGCGCCTGCCTGCCGACACCTATGCGGCACAGAACAAGGGCGGCAAGGGCATTATCGGTATGACCACCAAGGAAGAGGACTTCATCGAAATGGTGAAGGTGGTACACAGCCATTCCTACCTGATGCTGTTCACCAACACGGGTAAGGTCTTTATGCGCAAGGCGTACCAGATTCCCGAGGCATCGCGCACCGCAAAGGGTACGAATATCGTGAACGTCCTTGAGGTCGAGACGGGCGAGAAGATCACTGCGATGATCAGCATTGCCGAATTTGCCGACGATCTGTACCTGACGATGGTCACCAAGAACGGTGTCATCAAGCGCACCGCGCTTGCCGAATACGAATATCAGCGCAAGGGCGGCAAGCGCGCCCTCTCGCTTGACGAGGGCGACGAGCTGGTGTTTGTGATGTGCTCGGATGGCAATGCCGACGTGGTGATCGCCACCCACGAGGGCTCGGCAGCACGCTTCCACGAAAGCGACGTCCGTCCCATCGGCAGAACCGCGCGCGGCGTGCGCGGTGTCCGTCTGCGCGAGGGCGACTATGTTGTGGGCACCGTGATTGTGGATGACAGCAAGAAGCTGGTTACCGTGACCGAGAACGGCTACGGCAAGCGGACCGAATTTGAGGACTTCCGTGTCAAGGGCCGCGGCGGTCTTGGCGTGACCTGCCACAACCTGACCGACAAGACCGGCAAGCTTGCAGGCATTGCCGCCGTTGACGATGCCGACGATCTGATGATGATCACCAACGCGGGCACCATCATCCGCATCCCCGTGACGGGCGTGAACACCTATTCGCGCGCGGCATCGGGTGTCATTGTGATGCGCCTTGCCGAGGGTCAGAGCATTGTGAACTTTACCAAGGTTGCACACGAGGAAGAGGAGGCAGCAGAAGCCCCCGCCGAGGAAACCGCGACCGAGGCTGTGGCTGATGCCCCCGAGGTGACCGAATAACAACAAGGAAATGACCGCCCCGCGCACCGCGCGGGGCTTTGCCGTGGAACAAAGTAGGGGCGACCGTGGGTCGCCCGCATTCTTCCGATGTTGTGAAGGAGATTTTCTATGACCAAAACCAAAAAAAGGCTGATCGCCATTATCGTGTCGGTTGCCGTGGTGCTTTCGGCGCTTGCCACCTTTCTGATCGTGCGCACCGTCAAAAACCGCCGCCCGCCCGAGTTCTCGACCATCCGCGATCGCGTGATCACGCTGATCGAGCTGTCGGGAGACCTCAACGACATTCTGTGGGGCGAGGGGCTTGCCACCCATCCGCGCGTGACACGTACCGTTCGCCTTACCGACGTGACGGGACGACCCGACGGCAAAGAGGATTGCAAGATCGCGTACTACACCTTCCCCGACGAAACGCACGGCACGGTGCTTGCCTATCAATACTACGTGTTTGAAAAGGACGGCAACGGCGACGGTTACGTGACGGTTGACCTTGAGGCAGAGGCGAAGGGCGAGACTGTCTATCTGCAATCGGGCTATGCCCTTTACCGCTATGCGCGCGTCAGTACCGAGGCGGGCGAGGGCTATCTTTGGCACGATGCCACCGACGGCGAGTATTTCTATCCTCTTCCCGATTTCACCGAGGACGACGAGCCTTATTACTATACCAACGCCGACGACCCCGATTACGAATACGTGCTGGAAAGCACGGGGTACCTGTCGATCGCGGATATCCGCGACGAGGTAAAGCTGGTCTTTTCCGCCGCGATCGTTGCCGAGATCGAGCAGGGCGTGTTCACGGGCGTGACCGCCTTTGAGGGGGACGACGGCACCAGCTATCCCCGCTACCGCGACATCGAGGGCAAGGACGGCACCTACCGCCTTGGTATGACCGAAAAGGATGCCTGGAACAGCTTTACCGTTACCAAATGGGTGTACGATTATGACACGCTGCAGATGGTGAAGCCCAGCAACTCGAAAAGCGTGACGGTGTCGGTAGAATGCTATCCCGCGGGGGACGAGAGCGCCCGCGAGACCCGCGAGATCACCTTCGTGCTGGAAAACAACAACTGGTACCTGGATAGTTATACGAGATGATGATTGCAAAAAGCCTTCCCGCAAAGGGAAGGCTTTTTTGATGCACGAGCGATCAACGCACAAAGCCGTGATGAAGAGCAAGCTGCTTGGCAAATGCGTGCTTTTGTGACGCCGATTTCCTTTTTATCCAATAAAAAAGGGGCAAAAAATGCCCTTTTTCTACTTTACATTTGCAAAAAAAAGTGCTATCATATAGGGTGATGTAATATTTTTTACATGCAACATATAAATTTCCAGATAGAAATAGGGAGGAATTCGCAAATGGCAATCGAAAGAAAAAAGATTTCCATGGATGGTAACACCGCGGCGGCACACGTATCGTATGCCTTTACCGAGGTGGCAGCCATTTACCCCATCACACCCTCCAGCCCCATGGCTGAACAAACCGATACCTGGTCGGCAACCGACAAGGGTATTTTCGGCAGCAGCGCCCGTAACATTTTCGGCGATACCGTAAAGGTAACCGAAATGCAGTCCGAGGCAGGTGCCGCAGGCGCCGTGCACGGCTCGCTTGCCGCAGGTGCGCTGACCACTACCTACACCGCTTCGCAGGGTCTTCTTTTGATGATCCCCAATATGTTCAAGATCGCAGGCGAGCTGCTTCCCTGCGTGATTCACGTTTCTGCCCGTAACGTTGCTTCGCACGCCCTGAATATCTTTGGCGAGCATTCCGACGTTTACGCCTGCCGCCAGACCGGCTTTGCCATGATGGCAGAATCCAACCAGCAGGAGATCATGGACCTTGGCGCTGTGGCACACCTTGCCACCATCAAGGGTCGCGTTCCCGTGCTGAACTTCTTCGACGGCTTCCGCACCTCGCACGAGATCCAGAAGATCGAGGCGTGGGATTACAAGGATCTTGCCGAAATGGTGGATATGGATGCCATCGCCGCATTCCGTAAGCGCGCCATCAATCCCGAGCATCCGACGCTGCGCGGCTCTGCCGAGAACGGCGACATCTTCTTCCAGCACCGCGAGGCGTGCAACACCTATTACCAGAACTTCCCCGCTATCGTTGAGGAATATATGGCAAAGGTGAACGAGAAGATCGGCACCAACTATCAGCTCTTCAACTACTACGGCGCACCCGATGCCGAGCGCGTGATCATTGCCATGGGCTCGGTTTGCGACGTGGCGGAAGAGGTGATCGACTATATGATGGCAGCAGGCGAAAAGGTCGGCCTTGTCAAGGTTCGTCTGTACCGTCCCTTCTGCGCTGACCGCTTGGCAGCAGCACTCCCCAAGACCGTTAAGAAGATCGCCGTGCTTGACCGCACCAAGGAGCCGGGAGCTATGGGTGAGCCCCTTTACGTGGACGTTGTCACCGCGCTTGCACAGCAGGGCGTGAAGGCAAAGGTCGTCGGCGGCCGTTACGGCCTTGGCTCGAAGGATACCACGCCCGCTTCGATCTTCGCCGTCTATGAAAACCTCAAGAAGCGCGAGCCCAAGAACAGCTTTACCATTGGTATCGTCGACGACGTAACCGGTCTCTCGCTGCCTGAAAAGGCTGCGCCCGACACCGCACCCGAGGGCACCATTGCGTGCAAATTCTGGGGTCTTGGCGGCGACGGCACGGTAGGCGCGAACAAGAACTCGATCAAGATCATCGGTGACCACACCGACAAATATATCCAGGCGTACTTCCAGTACGACTCGAAGAAGACGGGCGGCGTAACCATTTCCCACCTGCGCTTCGGCGATCAGCCGATCAAGGCTCCCTACTATATCAGCAAGGCAAACTTCGTTGCCTGCCACAACGTGGCGTATATCCTGAAGGGCTATAAGATCGTGCAGGACGTCAAGCCCGGCGGCACCTTCCTTCTGGACTGCCGTTGGACCGCTGAGGAGCTGGATGCACATCTGCCGAACTCGGTGAAGTCCTATATCGCGGGCAACGATATCAAGTTCTATATCATCGATGCCACCTCGATTGCCGCGAAGGAAGTCGGCAACCCCAAGGTCAAGAACACCGTTCTGCAGTCGGCGTTCTTCGCACTTGCCAACATCATGCCCACCGAGGAAGCCATCAACTATATGAAGTATATGGCAACCAAGTCCTACTCCAAGTTCGGTGAAGAGGTCGTGGCACAGAACCACAAGGCAATCGATATGGGCGCAGGAGCGCTGGTGAAGGTTGAGATCCCCGCCGCTTGGAAGCAGGCAGGCAAGGATAAGGCAAAGAAGGCAGCAACCTCTACTCGCCCCGAGCTTGCCGATTACGTCAACAACGTGCTGATGCCCGTTGCCAGAATGGATGGCGACAGCCTGCCCGTTTCGACCTTTATGCCCTACGTGGACGGTACCCTGCCTCAGGGCGCTGCCGCCTTTGAGAAGCGCGGCGTTGCCGTAAACGTTCCCAATTGGAATCCCGACAAGTGCGTGCAGTGTAACACCTGTGCCTTTGTCTGCCCTCACGCCACCATCCGCCCCTTCGCGATGACCGCTGAGGAAGCAAAGAACGCACCCAAATCCACCAAATTTGCCGCCAAGCCCGTGATGAAGACCGATTACAAGTTCACCATGGCGGTTTCTCCCCTTGACTGTATGGGCTGTACCCTTTGCGTGAAGGCTTGTCCCGTCAACCAGGCAGCCGACAAGAAGGCTGCTGCCGCAGGCACCAAGGCATCTCCCGCAGATTACGCCCTGTATATGACCGCTCAGGCAAACGCCGTTGAGGCAGGTCAGCAGGAAGCATTCGACTATGCCGTTGCACACGTTGCCGAGAAGCCCGAGCTGATCAACGCAACCGTCAAGGGCAGCCAGTTCAAGCAGCCCCTGCTGGAGTTCTCCGGCTCCTGCGCAGGCTGTGCCGAGACCTCGTACGCGCGCATCGTCACCCAGCTTTACGGTGAGAGAATGCTGCTGTCGCAGGCAACGGGTTGCTCCTCGATCTGGGGTGGCTCCGCGCCCTCTACGCCCTACACCGTCAATAAGGAAAGCGGCAAGGGCCCCGCTTGGGCAAACTCCCTGTTTGAGGATAACGCCGAGCACGGTCTTGGTATGGCAATCGGTCAGAAGACCATTCGCGCAAGACTCCGCGGCTATGTAGAAGAGATCGCAGCAAAGACCGAAAATGCCGAGATCAAGGCAGCTGCCGAGCAGTATCTTGCCACCTTTGACGACGGCAAGGCAAACGGCGCCGCTACCGACGCGCTGGTCGCAGCCCTTTCGCAGTGCGATTGCGACCTTGCGAAGAAGGTGCTTGCCGAGAAGGATTACCTGTCGAAGAAGTCGGTATGGCTCTTCGGTGGTGACGGCTGGGCATACGACATCGGCTTCGGCGGTCTTGACCACGTGCTGGCATCGGGCGAGGATCTCAATATCTTCGTATTCGATACCGAGGTCTACTCCAACACCGGCGGTCAGGCATCCAAGGCTTCCAACATCGGTCAGGTGGCACAGTTCGCCGCCGCAGGTAAGGCAATCGGTAAGAAGAACCTTGCCGAGATTGCCATGTCCTATGGCTACGTTTACGTGGCACAGGTCGCTATGGGCGCCAATATGAATCAGCTGATGAAGGCAATCACCGAGGCTGAGGCATACCCCGGACCTTCCCTTATCATCGGCTACGCTCCCTGCGAGATGCACGGCATCAAGAAGGGCGGTATGCAGAACAGCCAGCTTGAGATGAAGAAGGCGGTGGAAGCAGGCTATTGGAACCTCTTCCGTTACAACCCCACCCTTCCCGAGAACAAGCTGATCATCGACAGCGGCGATCCCACTGCCGATTACCAGAGCTTCCTTGCCAACGAGGCGCGCTATGCACGCCTGGCACAGTCCTTCCCCGAGCGCGCGAAGGTGCTGTTCGAGAAGGCAGAGGAAAATGCCAAGGCTCGTTACGAGAGACTGAAAAAGATGGGCAAGCTCTACGAGTAAGACGGACGTATTTTGGCAAGACCAAAACGCGCACGCAAGACAAGTTTTCTGTGCGGCAAAGACCGTGTAGAGAATTGAAAAAACAGCGGGGATTTTACCCGCTGTTTTTATTTTTTGCGCGTTTTTACCGCACATCGCGCGG
>JBGVCY010000131.1:0-2090 GCA_045119135.1 Eubacteriales bacterium
CGTACAACAGCGCCTCGGTGGCCACAAGCCCCGCAAGCCGCGCTTCGCTATCAAGCGCCTCAAGCGCTTCCAGCGTGTGACATTCCGCCAGCGAAAAGCCGCCCGTTTCCATACGGCGAAGCGAAGCCATCGCGCCGCCACAGCCAAGCACTTTGCCAATGTCGGCGCAAAGCGTGCGGATATACGTGCCCGACGAGCAGGCAACCTCAAGCGCGTAGTTCCTTTCGTCGATTGGCTCGCAGGTGATGCGGTGAATCGTGATCTCGCGCGCCTCTCGCTCGATCTCAATGCCGCGGCGGGCAAGGTCGACCAGCTTCTGTCCCCCCACCTTCAGGGCAGAGTACATCGGTGGCACCTGTTTGATGGTGCCAAGAAAGGAAGAAACGGTTTTAGCCACCTGCGCGGCATCGGGAATGTCGTTGCTTTCGGTCAAAACGGTGCCTGTGGTATCCTCGGTATCGGTGGTGATGCCAAGCCGTAGCGTGGCGCGATAGACCTTGCTGTCGCTGACCAGATATTCCGCCGCCTTTGCGGCACGTCCCACCAGCACCAGAAGCACACCTGTTGCCATTGGGTCAAGTGTGCCCGTGTGACCGACACGGCGCGTGCCGTAAAGGCGGCGCACCTTGCCAACCACATCGTGCGAGGTCATCCCTGCGGGTTTGTCGATGGCAAGAATACCGCTCGGTTCAAATTTCGTTTCCATAATCACTCCAAAGAAACGGGGCGTTTTGCGCCCCGTTTCGCGTCTTTTTTAAATTAGCACGCTATCAAGCGAGCGCTTGGGCACGTGGTGCGTGTTGTCGTCATCACGGTAATAGGAAAGGCTATCCCCATCGGTGTCGTGCAGAACGATCTTCTCATCGGGGGTGCCCAGCGCGATGACCAGCTGAGGCTCGTAACGGGCATCCAGTGAAAAGTCGCTCAAGACACGTGCAGGATCAAAGCTGCCCAGCATACAGCCGCCAAAGCCCTGCTCGGCGGCGGCAAGCAGAATGGTCTGCGCCGCGATGCCCACGTCCTTGAGGGCGAGCGTGGTGGGACTGTTTGCCTCTTTGTCGGTGCAGATGATGATATATCCCGTGGGGCGGTGTCCTTCGGGCGGCAGCCCAAGCCCCAGAGACGATGCAAAGCGTGCGTTGGTGCGCATCTTGTCAAGGTCGCCCTGCTCGGTCAGAATGCGATAGCGCAGGGGCTGACGGTTCATGCCCGAGGGGGTACGGCGCGCCAGATCAATAAGACTTTTCATGATATCCCCCGTAATGGGGCGACTTTCATCAAATGCGCGATAGGAACGATTGGCTAAAACCAGTGCTTCGATGCTCATAAATTCTCCTTAAAACTGTACCGTTACGGCGTGAATGGGGAAGCCTTTTTCCGAAAAGTTCTTTTCGTATTCGGTCATCACATTGCCCTCGTTCTGTGGGCTGTTGTGCAGGTCACGCGTAAGGTCACGCATTTCAAGCCCCATTTCGGCAAACTGCGTGAGCGAAAAATCAAACAGCCCCACGTTGTCGGTCTTGAAGCGCAAAATGCCACCTTTTTTAAGTACCGTTTGGTACTTTTCAAGAAAAACGCGGTGTGTCAGTCGGCGTTTGGCGTGTCCTTTTTTGGGCCACGGGTCGCTGAAATTGAGGTACAGACAGTCAATGCTGTGCGGGGGGAACCACTCGGTCAGATTTTCGGCATTGCCGATCAGAAAGCGCAGATTGTCGGGGCGCTCGTCAGCAGCGCGCTCTGCCTTTTCAAGTGCGAGGCACGCAACGTCGGCAACGCGTTCCATCGCGATAAAATTCACATCGGGATGCGCCGCACTCATTCCGCAGGCAAAGTTGCCCTTGCCGCAGCCGATCTCCAAGTGAAGAGGGCGTTTGACGGTAAAATCCGCCTGTGGATCCTCCTTCAGGCGCTCGGTGTTTTCAATCAGCAGGTGTGCGCAGGCGGCAATGCGCTCGGCACCGTGCTTTTTCTTGCGGGCGCGCATTAGACATTAAAGCGGAAGACAACAATGTCTCCGTCCTTCATCACGTATTCCTTGCCCTCGCTGCGGACCAGACCCTTCGCCTTGGCGGCGGCCATGGTGCCGCAGG
>JBGVCY010000132.1:0-7648 GCA_045119135.1 Eubacteriales bacterium
CGCCCGAAATATACAGCACCTTTCGGTGTGTGCCCAAAATATCGGAAATCTGCATCAGAAGCGTGGATTTACCGATACCCGGCTCGCCCGCCAACAGGGCAACAGAACCAAGCACCAAACCGCCGCCAAGCACACGGTCCAGCTCGCCAAGACCTGTGGCGGTGCGGATATAAGAGGGCATTTCCAGCTCGCGGTAAGGGGTGGAACGCGATACTGACGTGCGCGCAGTCAACGCCCGTCGCTGTGCGGGTGCAGTCTTTGCTTCCTGGCGCACAACATCCTCAACAAAGCTGTTCCAAGCGCCACACGAGGGGCATTTTCCCATCCATTTGGGGGATTGATATTCACATTCCGAGCAGAAATAAACGGTTTTCAAACCTTTCACGGCAGATACCTCGCGGTTTTCATTTTCTTTATTATATCATTTTCCGACGGCGCTTTCAAGATTCTGCCTGCATTTTTTCATCGATCGCAGCAAACAGTGTCAGCACCAACTGCTTTTGGTAGTCGGGGTCACAAAGTGCCTCGCAATCCGAAGGGGTTGAAATGAATCCGCATTCGATCAAAAGGGCAGGTGTTTTTGCGTGGTGCAGGATATAAATATCCTTTGTCGCCGCCTTGATCTTGCGCTTATTTTCGGGTTGTAGCAGTCCTTTCACCTTGCTCTGAATGGTACTTGCCCACGCAAGCGAATCGGGATGGTTTGCAGAATACCAGATCTGCGTCCCCGTGCAATCGGCGCTGGGAAAGGTGTTCATATGGATGCTAATGAACACGCTGTCGGGATATTGCTCGGTCAAGAGGAGTCTGTTTTTCAAATCTCCTTGCTTTTTGTGTCCCTTTTTCGTCCCTTCATCATACAGCAATTTGTCCTCGGTTCGGCTTTCGAGCACTTCGTATCCGCCAAGGCGCAAAAGTGCGGCAAGCGCCGATGTGATCGAAAGATTCAGATCTTTTTCAAGGGTGCCATTCGTACCCGTGGCGCCGCCATCCTCGCCCCCGTGTCCCGCATCCAAAATAATCAGCGCACGGGGCGCTGTGCTTACCGTGCTACTTTCTGTCGTCAGTACACGCTCCAGAGCAGAAAACAGTGCGCTGTAAAGAAGTGCAACCGCCAAAAAAGTTGCCCCAAACAAAATCCAGCCTTTTCTTTGCTTCATACACTCACCTCGTTTCAATATAAGAAACGGGCAGGGAATTTATGAATCAAAAAAGGCGCGCCTTGCGGCGCGCCCCTTCAGGAGAATAAATAAAATTACAGGGTCTCGAGATAATTGACCACGTCACCGACGGTGACGAATTTGTTAGAATCCTCTTCTGCGATCTCGATACCGAACTTTTCCTCGCAGATCATAATCAGGTCTGCCAGCTCGATCGAGTTGATGCCAAGGTCCTTAGACAGCTCTGCATCCATGGTGATAGCGCCGGCATCGATGCCTTGCTCTTCAACCAAAACCGCTTTCAATTTTTCAAACATATCGTTATCCTCCAAAAAAATACAAAATATACTGTGCATCAATTATAGCGGAAAATCATTTTTTTGTCAAGAAGTTTTCACAAAATCAACACTTAAGTTGACAAAGTGTCGAATTTTGTCTATAATAAGATCGTTATCAAGCCGAAAAGGGGGGAACAGAAGATGGCTCTTTTTCGGCACCGACCTTTGGCTGCTGCGGCGATCGCTCTGATCCTTTCCGCGGCAGCTCTTTATTTTCTCCCGCTTGCGGCTGGCGCCGCATTTCTTTTGCTTGCACTTTTCCTTGCAGTTGCAGGAATTCTTTGGTGCAAAAAACAACGCTTTCAAGGTAAGCTGTTGGTAATTGTTCCTTTGCTGTTGTTTGTTCTTTTCGGCACGGGAAGGGCGTTTTTTGACCGTCTGATAGCCGATAGCATCTGGAGCGAGCATATCACAGATCAAATCGAAGCCGAGCTTGTGATAGAAGAAATTTCTTATCAAAGCACCTATTCCTCTGAGGTTTATGTGCGGGTGCTATCGGTAAACGAAACAGCTTGCCGCTCGCACGCGGTGCTGCGTACAAGCGGTATTTTACCGTTTTACGTCGGTGACCGTATCCGCGGCGAATTTCGGTGCGAGGAACTTTCCTTTGAAAGCTATTATCAGGGCATCGAGCGCACCTATCTTGGAAACGGTGCGCGCGTGATCCTGATTGCCGAGGAAACACCGACATTGACTGAGAGTGGCGCCGATACCTTTGCCGCCTTTCGCGCCGACCTTGCGGCATCGCTTTCCTACCGTATCCGCACCGCACTTTCGGGCAAGGGCGGTGAATTGCTTTCTGCCCTCTTGATCGGCGACAGAGAAAACCTGTCAGAGGAAACCGTGCGTGACTTCCGCCGTATCGGCATTTCACACCTGCTTGCCATCAGCGGGCTGCATTTGAGTGCGCTATGCGGCACCTCGGATGTGCTGTTACGCTTTTGTCGGGTCCACAAACGGTGGCGGCTGCTCTCGACCCTGCTGCTTTCCGTCCTTTATTTTATTCTGACGGGCGGATCGGTATCCATACTGCGCGCCGCTTTTATGTTTGCCTTCGTGCAAATTTCCTTTTTCCTTCGCACCGATAACGATGCCTTTACCTCGCTTTCGCTCTCTGCCGCGATCCTTGTTTTGCTGACACCGACTATCATCTTTAACCTATCCTTTTTAATGACGATGCTGGCAACCTTTGGCATTTTAAGCTTTGGCGAGCTGCAAAAGCTGTTTCTTGGTCGCTTGCCACATAAAAAGGGAATCCGCGGCATACCGTTCAAATTGCTTTCAAAGATTCTAACTTCTCTGATCCTGACACTGTCTGCAACGCTCGCGCTGCTGCCCGTGCAATGGCTGATCTTTGGTGAGCTGTCACTGCTGACACCACTGTCCAATTTGCTGTTTGTACCGCTATCAATGCCGCTTCTGATCGCGGCGGCACTGACACTTGCCCTCTCACCGTTTCCCGCGCTTTCCCGCCTGCTTTCTCTCCCCGTAGGGCTCTTCTGTAATCTGCTATTGCGCCTTGCCGAGGCGCTTTCGAGGTGGAATTGTGTCATCTCACTCAAGCTGGATTTCGTTCCTTTTATTTTGATCCCGCTGTTTCTTTTGACCGCGATCCTTTTATGTATTGACCTCAAAAAGAGAAAGGCACTGATCCTAGGTCCGTTTGTCACGGCTTGCATTGCCTTTGCCATCTGCCTTGGTATTACGTATCGGGGCGGGGCATCACACTTTGACGTGATGTATCACCGTGCGGGAGATAGCGAAGGCATCGCCCTTTACCAAAACGGAGACGGCGTTGTTTTCGATCTTTGCGGCGGCAGCTATTCGCAGCTTTATGCAAATTATCAACTGCTATCCGACTGCGGCGCGCCTGAGGTAGATGCGCTGGTCTGTACGCATTACCACAGCACAATGCCTACAACGCTTTCCAGATTTTCAAAGGCAGTGCTGATCCGCACCGTTTATCTGCCACTACCCGCAACCGAAGAAGAAAGCCTAATTTTCCAGCAACTGCTTGAGGTTGCGGCTGATCGGCGCGTTACAGTGGTAACATATCAGCACGGGGAAACGGTTTCGTTGCGCAAAGACCTTTCCTTTGTGCTATCCGATCGCTGTTACAAAGATCGGTCAAGTGAGCCTGCCTTTGCGCTTGATATCTCGCTTTTCGGCAGAGAAGTCAGATACGAAAGCTCCTCATACCGTGAATACCAAAAAGAAAGCGGTGGGGTGCTAACACCCGTTGAAGCCGTGTATCTGATCCTTGGCGCACATGGTCCTGTTCCCAAGCAGGATGCTGCTGTCCTTACCTCTGCTCTTACCGATCGCATTTTGATCGGCGACCGCGATGTGCTTGACTGCCTTCAGTGGCAGGGCGGCGGACACGCCGTTTTATTTCCCGAATTTTATTATTTCCGTATGAATCGACCCTGATCGCATTCTGAAAATGTCAATTCCACGCGAATTGCATAAGATATTAGGGAAGAGCCTTTTGCTCTTAATTCAGTAGAGGAGGACCCTAACTTTTATGGGAGAAAACAGATTTTCCTGCTCGGGCGGCGCCGCCTCCGCCGCACGGGAAACCTTTGGCATCGAGACAAGTCGCATTCTGGATGCCTGCCGCGACAGGGATTGCTTTGAAGACGTACGGGTATTTCTGACGGGCGTTGGCGAGGAGCTGATCGCGCGCACCAATAACGTGCGTGTGAAATGCGCCAAGCTTTCGGGCGCCAATATCGTTACCTCGCCGATCCAATTCAACCGCGGCTTTTTTGCGGTAGACATCAAATTTTATGTAAATCTTGTCTTTGAGGTCTGCGTACCGATGGGGCAATCGCAGGAATTTGAGGGTGTGGCGGTGATCGAAAAGCGCGTGGTGCTGTTTGGCGGAGAAAGCAATGTCAGCGTATTCCGCAGCAGTGATACCGAAAGCTTTTGCCAGATTCCCGAGCCCGTTTGCTGCAAGAAAAAGGACCCCGAGGCAGTGGTCGAGGTGTTGGAGCCCATCGTGCTCGCCGCACGCATCGTAGACCGAGCAGACGAGTGCAACTGCTGCTGCTCGTGCTGTGATATTCCCGCACAGATTACTGACAGTCTGAACGGAACCCTGTCGGATGGCGACGATTGCCGCTATCTTGCGGTTTCGCTGGGACTGTTTTCGGTGGTACGCCTTGTGCGCCCCAGCCAGCTCTTAGTGCAGGCAACCGAATTCTGCCTGCCTGATAAGGAATGTGTCAGCCCCAGTGAAGAGGACCCTTGCGGTACCTTCCGTTCAATGCCTTTCCCGACGGCAGAGTTTTGCCCCAACAACACCCCTATCGCAAGCCCCGCGGGAACACGGCGCGGCTGTTGCGGTAATTCGTAATCAATGATAACAAAAAAGGGACACATTTTGTGCCCCTTTTTTGTGTTTTAAATTTGAGCAAAATTCTTGATTTGCGTTTTTTCGCATGCTATAATAAGGTATCAAAGATTGGAGAATGATTATGAAGATTATCGATCTGCTAAAAAATGATAAGTTTTCGTTATCCTTCGAGGTGTTTCCCCCGAAGACCGAAAGCAATTATGATAGTGTCAGACACGCCACCGAGGAGATCGCCAAGCTACGCCCCACCTTTATGAGCGTTACCTACGGTGCGGGCGGCGGTACCAGCCGTTATACGCTTGATATTGCCAAAAACATCAAAGAGCGCTACGGTGTACCCAGCCTTGCACACCTGACCTGCGTTTCCTCAACCAGGCAAACGGTAGAGGAGCGCATCCGCGATTTTCGCGCCGCAGGCATTCAGAATATTATGGCACTGCGCGGTGACATTCCTGCCAATATGGCAGATGCCGACAGAAGCGGTTGGGACTACCACCATGCCATAGAGCTGATACGCGAGCTGAAGGAATCGGGCGCCGATTTCTGTATCGGCGGCGCGTGCTATCCCGAAATTCACCCCGAAAGCACCGACAGATGCGAGGATATCCGCTATCTGAAGGAAAAGGTGGATGCCGGGTGTGATTTCCTGACGACGCAAATGTTTTTTGATAACAATCTGCTTTACAGTTTCCTTTATAAGATTCGCGAGGCGGGCATCACCGTTCCCGTAATCCCGGGCATTATGCCCATCACCAACGGCAAGCAGGTGGACCGTGCGATCAAGCTTTCGGGTTCGTTTATGCCTCAGCGCTTCAAATCTCTGGTCGATAAATTTGGCACATCACCCGCGGCAATGAAGCAAGCAGGCATTGCCTATGCCACCGATCAGATCATTGATCTGTTTGCCAACGGCATTACCAACGTACACGTCTATTCGATGAACAAGCCCGACGTTGCCGAGGCGATCCAGCGCAACCTTTCGGATATTCTTGGCTGATGGAACACACGTTATACTGCCGTACATACAAGGCTCCGCCAATCAACGAGCGCGAAATTCTGCGCTATGCAGGCGCGCCCGCACCAACGCCTGAACTGAGGCACCTGCTTGACGAAGTACTTAGCGAGCTGCAAGAGGGGCTTACCTATCGGGTCAGTTATCGGGAGTTGCCGATCCGTCTCGAAGGAGACATTCTGCATCTCGGGTTTACAGACACCGCTTCAAACGATCTGAAAAGAAATCTTGCAGGGTGTGAGAGTATCGTACTGTTTGCCGCCACCGTGGGGCTTGCCCCTGACCGACTTGTGGCGCGCTATGGCACACGATCGCCCACAAAGGCGTTGCTCGTACAGGCGATCGGCGCCGAGCGCATCGAGGCACTGTGTGACCTTTTCTGTCGGGAAATCGCTGAAGAAAAGGCGACAGAGGGTTTGGTAACACGTCCGCGCTTCAGTCCCGGCTACGGTGACCTGCCTCTTACCCTGCAGGAAAGGATCGTCACTGTGCTGGATTGCCCGCGAAAAATCGGTCTTACCCTGAATGAAAGTCTTTTATTATCGCCCACCAAATCGGTCACGGCGATCGTTGGCGTAGCACGAAAATAAACAAGGAGAAGCTATGAACATTACGGAATACACAAAAAATCAGCTTCTGTTTCTGGATGGCGGCATGGGCACCCTTTTGCAGGAAAAGGGGTTGCGCCCCGGTGAGCTGCCCGAGCGCTGGAATCTCACGCATCCCGACGTGGTGCGTGCAATCCACCGTGATTATTTCAATGCGGGAAGCAACGTGGTAAACGCCAACACCTTTGGCGCGAATCTTTTAAAATTCAGTGCAGAGGAGTTGGATGCCATCATCGGTGCCGCAATCGCCAACGCCCGCGCGGCAGCTGCCGAGAGCTGTAGCAAGCAACCGAAATGGGTGGCGCTTGACATCGGTCCCACGGGGCGGATGCTGAAGCCTTATGGCGACCTTGATTTTGAGGATGCCGTTGCCGTGTTTGCCGAAACCGTAAAGTATGGCGTGCGGCACGGAGCAGACCTGATCTTCATCGAAACGATGAATGACAGCTATGAGACCAAGGCGGCTTTACTTGCCGCCAAAGAAAACAGTGATTTGCCCGTATTTGTTTCCAACGCCTATGGCGAGGACGGCAAGCTGATGACGGGCGCCTCGCCCGCCGCGATGGTCGCCATGCTAGAGGGAATGGGCGCTGATGCCATCGGCGTAAACTGCTCGCTGGGGCCGAAGGCGCTTGGCGGTGTGGTTGCGGAATATCTGAAATATGCATCGGTTCCCGTATTACTGAAGCCCAACGCAGGACTACCGAAGGCAGAGAACGGAAAAACCGTTTACGACGTATTGCCCGACGAATTTGCCGCAGAGGCTGCGGCACTGGTTGAGAAGGGTGTCAGGATTGCGGGCGGCTGCTGCGGCACGACCCCTGCTTATATTGCGGCAACGGTAAGCGCCTGCAAGGATCTTGCCCCCGTAACGATCACAAAAAAGCAGTTCACCTGTGTTTCTTCTTACACGCACGCAATCATTTTTGATAAAACTCCTATTTTGATCGGCGAGCGCATCAACCCTACGGGCAAAAAGCGCTTTAAAGAGGCACTGAAGGCGCACGATATCGATTACATATTAAAAGAGGGCATCGCGCAAGAGGAAAAGGGCGTTCACCTGCTGGACGTTAACGTAGGATTGCCCGATATTGACGAGGTTGAAATGCTGCAAAGCGCCGTTACGGCATTGCAGGCTGTCACCGATTTACCCCTGCAGATCGACACCT
>JBGVCY010000133.1:0-8443 GCA_045119135.1 Eubacteriales bacterium
CACGTAGGAACGGTGCTGATACTGCTTCAGGAAATAAAGACCGTGCTTATTGAGGATCGGGAAATGTGTGGCGATCACAATTTTCTCGGCACGTATCCTGCCTTTTTCGGTCACGGCGGCACCGTTCTCCAATTCAATCACCTTTGTGTTTTCAAAAATCGGCAGGTTGCGCGCAATCGCGTATGCGAATTTCAAAGGGTGAAATTGTGCCTGCTTTTCAAAGGAAAGTGCGCCTGTTATCGCAAAGGGCAAGGAAAGGCGATCGTGATAGCGAACGGGGATATCCAGCCTTTGCAATGCCCTCCACTCCCGTTCGATCACACCTGACGGGCGGCGCGAATACACATAGGAATCCTTTTCTTCAAAATCGCAATCGATCTCACGGCAAAGGGTGCGATAGGTCGCAAGCGCCGCCTCGTTTGCCTGCCAATACATTTTGGCGCGCTCCTTCCCAAAGCGGGCGAGCAGCTTGTGATATATAGCACCGTGCTGTGACGTGATTTTGGCGGTGGTACGGGCGCTGACACCACTGCAGATGTGCTTTGCTTCCAAAACGGCACAATCCACGCCGCGCTCACAAAGAGCGTGGGCGCACAAAAGCCCCGCAAGCCCGCCGCCTATGATCAACACATCTGTCTTCATATCCCCCATAACGGGTGCAAATTCGGGGCGTTCCACCCCTATATTCCAAATCGAATCCATCTCTTACCTCACAACCTAACGCATCCGCCGCACCTGCAGGCGTGCAAGCAGCTTCGCCACCAAAAGAGTAACCAGCAAAAGCAGCAATATCCAATACACGGCACCCAGCACAAAGGGGCGCTCTCCCCCCATGCCGAAAAGCCCCACAGGTGAGCAATAATTCATAAAGAAATACGGATAGGTAACGCCACGCCCAAAGTCAACACCAAACAGCCCCAACAGGCTTGCCAACGTGACATATCCAAGAGGGGGCAAGACACAAAGCGTGATCTCCCGCGCGCCCATCAAAACGGGATAGCGATCGATTACAAGATCTGACAGCGCCAGCAAGGGTGTTGCCACGTGTGTCAGGATATTGGAAAGCGACCACGGGTGATAGCTTTTCCCCGCAAACGGTGCTAAAATCAAGCAAAATACAAGTCCTGTCAAGACAATGGAGGCTGTAAAAACATATCGAAAAAGATACCATTTTCCCGCCCGTTCCTTATTGCGTGCAAGGGAAAGCAAAAGCATCAGAACAGTAACCCCCAACCAAAGGTTGGATTGCGCCGTAAAGTAAAGGAGACGGCGGCTCCAATGTGAATAGCCCGCGCGTTCGGCATCAAACAACCCCAGCAAAACGCCGCCGACCGCCGAAAGCACTGTTACGGCCTTTAAGCCGATCGTTACCTTTTGTTTCATACCGTTAGTGTGTGCAGTATGTGCCTCAAAAACAATGGTAAAATTTAAAAGATCCCGCACCGTTGTGCAGGATCTTTTATTTTTGCTTTATTTTTTGCTTTGCGCGGTAATAGGTCTGCTGACTGCCAAAGCCAGCCTCAAACACCAGCTCGGTGGTGCTACGCCGATCCCCCTCGGCACGCAGGCGTTCGATGTAATCAAGGCGTAAACCGTTCACGTAATCGGATATACCCATGTGCAGATAGCGGTGAAAGACACGCGAGATGTGCGCCTCGGTATATCCAAGGGCATGCGCGATATCGGCTCGGCTTGCCGATTCACGAAAATGATTTTGAATATAGACAAGAATCTCGCGCATCAGCACACGCTCGTCCCCCGTTCTACCCTCAACAAAGGAAAGGCGCTCTGCAAGCATGGCAATCAACAGCTCGATGCCCGCCTTTTTCACTGCCTCGGCATCCGCTTTTGCAAGATAATCGTCAACAAAACGAAGCAACGTATCGCAAAAATCGACATCTGTAATCAGCGGCTCGGCAATACGCATTCCCCTTTTTGCAGCATGAAAGCGATCCAGATAACAATATGGGATGATGACCACGCAGGTGTCGCGCTCCCCTCGGAAAGGTAGCTCCTCATAGCTGTGGATGTCAAAGCTGTCGATCACGATCACGCCGCCGTTCTCCACGCGGTAGCGCTTGTCGTTGACACCGATCTCATAGGAGCCGTTTTTGATCAGACAGATCTCCAGATTATTATGGAAATGTGCGGGAAAGGTATTCTCGGCATTTCGTTGAATGGCAAGACACGCTTCGTCATCTCTTCTTTTTTCATAAAAGCTTTTCATATGTTTAATATATCACAAAATGGAAGTATTTTCAAGCGCTTTGACCTATATTTTGAGAGATTTTTTTGCTATACTGAAGAAAAAAGAGGAGGACTTTATGAAATACGATATCACAAATCTTACGTTAGAAGAAAAGCTCCGCCTGCTGACGGGCAAGGACGGCTGGCGTCTGGAAACCGCGAACGGTAAATTGCCCGAGATCTTTTTGTCCGACGGTCCAAACGGTCTGCGCATGCACGAGATAAAGGATGGCGCAGCAGGCCCCATCAAGCCCGCCACCGCCATGCCAAATCTCTCGCTTGTGGCAAGCACGTGGGATCCCGAGCTTGCCTATCTTGACGGTGCAACGATCGCCGACGATTGCATCGAGAACGGAGCTGACGTTCTGCTTGCACCCGGTGTCAACATCAAGCGCACCCCTCTTTGCGGGCGTAACTTCGAATACCTTTCGGAGGACCCTTATCTTGCAGGCGTGCTTGCCAAGGCGTATATTGAGGGCGTGCAGGACAAGGGCATTGGCACCTCACTGAAGCACTTTTGCGCCAACAACCGCGAATATGGTCGGCTTTCACAGACCAGTGAAATGGACGAGCGCACACTGCGTGAGATCTATCTGCGCCCCTTTGAGATCGCTCTTGAGGCAAAGCCCTGGACGGTGATGTGCTCCTACAATCCGGTGAACGGCATTTACGCATCCGAAAACAAAAGACTTCTGAAGGACATTCTGCGCGACGAGCTCGGCTTTGACGGTATGATCGTTTCCGACTGGGGCGCAGTGCATAGCGGCACGAAGGCAGTAAAAGCCTCACTTGATCTGCGTATGCCCTTTCATCCCGAAGCATACGACCACTTAAAGCATGCGGTCGACGAGGGGTTGCTGAGTGAAAAAGAGATCGACGAGCGCGTGCAAAAGGTGCTTGAGCTGATTGAAAAGACCCAAAACGGCATGAAAAAGATCACAACCACCAAGGAGGACCGCCACACAAACGCCACACGTATTGCACGCGAGGGCATAGTGCTGCTGAAGAATGAGGACGGTATACTTCCTCTTTCGGGCGGCAAGCTGGTGGTAACGGGGCCCTTTGCAAAAGCTCCTGCCATTGGCGGAGGCGGAAGCGCTTTTGTGAGCACAAACTATCCCGCGGCTCCGCTTGCCGACGAATTGAAAGCACGTCTCGGCGAATGCGTCGAGATCTTCCCCAACGAAACCTACATGAATGACGGGGCAAGAGTCGATTATATGAAAAATTCCTTGCGACAGGCTTACCGTGCCGATACCGTGTTGCTTTGTGTGGGCACCGGTAAAAGAATCGAAAGCGAGGGATACGATCGCTTTTCGTTGCGGCTGTCACCCATTCAAGAGGATCTGATCCTTGAAGTAGCAAAGATAAATCCCAACGTGATAGTGGTCCTGCACGCAAGCAGTGCCGTGGATATGACACCGTGGATCGACCGCGTGAAAGCCGTTGTGTTGGTCGGCTTTGCAGGCGAGGCTGCGCATGAGGCAACGGCAGATATTCTGTGCGGCAAGATCTCTCCCTCCGGCAAGCTCGCCGAGACCTATCCTCTCTCGCTTGAGGATACGCCCACGGGCGCGGCGCGCGGCAACGGCTTTTACGAGCGTTACACCGAGGGCGTTCTGGTCGGTTATCGCTGGTACGATACACTTGGAAAAGACGTGTTATTCCCCTTCGGTCACGGACTTTCCTACGCCGACTTTTCCTATTCCAATCTCACCGTCACCAAGAAAAGTGAAACCGACTGCGAGGTGTCCTTTACGCTTACCAACACCTCGGGTGTGGATGGCAAGGAAGTGGCGCAGATTTACGTGCGCGACGTCTTTTCCATGGTAGAGCGCCCCGAGAAGGAGCTGAAGGGATTTTTGAAGGTAGCCCTTGCGGCGGGCGAGAGCAAGCGCGTCAGCGTAAAGCTGGATGCACGCGCCTTTGCCTATTACAACACGGCTCTGAACGAATGGTACGTGGAGAATGGCGATTTTGAAATTCTTGTCGGTGCCTCCTCGCGCGACATCCGCCTTACCGCCAGGGTGCAGATCAACCTTCCCGAAGCCGGACAATATTCAAAGGAATAATAAAAACCCCCCCGAACGGGGGGCTTTTTTATATACTTTTACGCATTTCGCGGCGGAATTCGCGGGGCGATTTTCCCGTGATACGACGAAAGGTCTCGTAAAAGAAATTGGTATCCGAATATCCCACGTCAGCGGCAATATCCAATACCTTCTTATCGGTGTTGGCAAGCAGACGGCATGCCTCCTCAATGCGGACGCGGATGAGATACTGCTGAAAGCCCATACCCACACTTTTCTTAAAGCGCGCCGAAAGATACGGCAGACTGTATCCCTTTTCCCGCGCGAGGGCAGAGAGCGACAGTGGCTCGGCATAGTGCGTGGCGACATGGTCCGTCAGGTAGGAAACGATATCCCCCTCGCACTTACTGTCGGAAATTTTGCGCATCGTCACGACCATCATTTCGATAAAAATGCTTCGCATCATCTCGGTGAAGCCGGGCTTTTTTTCGTTATATTCGGTGAGCAACGCCTGCAAATAGCCAAGGATCTTGCCGTCATCGTCGTGAAACAGCGTATTCGAGGGATCGATACGCAGCTCGTCAAGATCGATCTTGATCAGATAGTGCTGCAAAAGCGTTGTGAAGGAGCGACAGTAAAGCAAGCTGTTGTCAACAAGGCGGGGATGAAACAGACAGTTGATCACCACAAGCGGTTCGTCACCAATGCTTTCATAGGCGTGGGTGGTATTGTAATCCACAATAAAGTAATCCCCTTGCTTGATCACGGCGCGGCGATTGCCGATCACGTGCACGGCACGCCCCTTCGCCACGTACGCCAGCTCCAGAAAATCGTGATCGTGCGCGTGAACAAGCTGCGCGTTTGCAACGCGCAACTGAATATTTTCGTTTTGCAGATATTTTGCCATATATCCCCCAAAAGGTGAAAGTTACCGTGTAAAAATTAAAAAATGCACCTTGTATTCTATTATACAACCGTGTTATGATGAAGTCAAGGAAATCTTTGATTTTAATAAAAGGAGGCTGAAAATGCTTTACCCGAAGAAGAATGCAAAGAACTTAGACCCCGCCCTTTTCCAAAATCCCACTGCCGAATACCGCGGCGCACCCTTCTGGGCTTGGAACTCCAAGCTAGAAAAGGAAGAACTGCTCTGGCAGATCGAGCTGTTAAAGAAAATGGGCTTTGGCGGCTTCCATATGCACGCCCGCTCGGGTCTTGCCACCGAGTATCTTGGTGACGAGTTTATGGACATCGTCCGCGCCTGCATTGAAAAGGCGAAATCGGAGGATATGCTCGCCTATCTTTACGACGAGGATCGCTGGCCCTCGGGCTTTGCGGGATCGCTTGTTACAAGAGAGGAAAAATACCGCATCCGTTATCTGTTGATGACGCCCACGCCCTACACCGAAAAGGAAAGAAGCGAGCTTCCCACAAGCGAACGCAACGTCGCCGGGCGTGGCGGTGATAATTCCCGCCTGCTGGCAAGATACGACGTGGTGCTTGATGCCGAGGGCTATATCGCTTCCTACAAGCGCCTTGCCGACGGTGAGGAAGGCACGGGCAAGATCTGGTATGCCTATATCGAATCCCCCCGCGCAACCCCCCGTTACAACCGTGCTACCTATGTCAATACGCTGAGCAAAAAAGCCATTGACCGCTTTATCGAGATCACGCACGAGCGCTATAAGGAAAAGGTAGGCGATGAATTCGGCAAGGCAGTGCCTTCCATTTTCACCGACGAGCCGCAGCACACGCACAAGACCACCGCAAAATTTGCCAAGGGCAACGACGATATCGTTCTGCCCTTCAGCGACGACTTAGAGGAGTCCTTTGTGGCGGCAACCGGCATTTCGCTGCTTGACCACCTGCCCGAGCTTTTCTTTGAATTGCCCGACGGCAAGGTCTCGCGTGTGCGCTATCTCTATCACGACCACGTCTGTGAGCGTTTCGTCAACGCCTTTGCAGACAACATCGGCGCATGGTGTGAAAAGAACGGCATTGCGCTGACCGGTCACGTGATGCGCGAGCCTACGCTGGAATCGCAAACGGGTGCCGTTGGAGAATGTATGCGCCACTACCGCGGCTTCGGTATTCCCGGCATCGATATGCTTTCCGATCGCCACGAATACAATACGGCAAAGCAGGCGCAATCGGCAGTTAACCAATACGGACGCGAGGGTATGCTTGACGAGCTGTACGGCGTTACCACCTGGGATTTTGACTTCCGCGGTCATAAGCTGTACGGCGACTGGCAGGCGGCGCTGGGTGTCACCCTGCGCGTGCATCACCTTGCATGGCTTTCGATGGAAGGTGAAGCAAAGCGCGACTATCCCGCATCGATCAGCTATCAATCCCCTTGGTATCGCGAATATCCCTACATCGAGGATCATTTTGCCCGCGTGAATACCGCCATGACCCGCGGCAAGCCCGTGGTAAAGGTGGGTATGATCCACCCGATTGAAAGCTATTGGCTGCATTGGGGTCCTGCCGACCAGACCGCAACCGTGCGCGAGGCAATGGACAAGAACTTCAAGGACGTCACCGACTGGCTGCTCTCCGGCAGTATTGATTTCGACTTTATCTGTGAATCCACGCTGCCCGAGCTTTGCGAAAAGGGCACCGCGCCCTTCCCCGTTGGCGCGATGCAATACGATGCCGTGATCGTACCCGCCTGCGAGACCCTGCGCAGTACCACTCTCACGCGCCTTGAGGCATTCCGTGCGGCAGGCGGCAAGCTGATCTTTATGGGTGCCGCACCGAAATACGAGGATGCTATGCCTTCCGACCGTGCCGCCGCGCTGTACGCCGACTCGATCACCGTTCCTATGGACAAGGGCGCACTGCTGGATGCACTGGAAAGCGAGCGCACCGTTGAGCTGCGCGATGCTACGGGTGCCCTTACCAAGGATTACTTCTACCGTATGCGTGAAGACAACGGCGACCTGTGGCTGTTCATTGCCAGATCGCACGGCGCTTACAACATCGACATTGCCTCGATCGATAATCTGAAGATCAAGGTAATGGGCAAATACGCCGCTACCCTTTACGACACGCTGACGGGTGATATCAGACCGATGCCCTATCACTTCGATAACGGCAACACTGTGGTTCCCGCGGCGCTCTATCAGCACGACAGCCTCCTGCTGCGCCTTACTCCCACGGACAAGACGTGCGCTGTCGAAGCCGTTGCCGACAAGAAAACCGAAACGGCTCTTCACATTCCTCACGCCGTTCCCTTCCGTCTTGACGAGCCGAACGCACTGCTCCTTGACATGGCAACCTGGAAGCTGGACGGCGGCGAATGGCACGAGGAAGAGGAGATTTTGCGCATCGACACCGCCGTCAGACACGTGGCGGGATGGAACCCCAACTGCAACGCCTGCGATCAGCCCTGGTATCTGCCCAAAAAGGCAGGCGGTCACACGATTGAGCTGTGCTTTGCCTTTGAAAGCGAGATCGATTATGAAGGCGCTCTGCTGGCGATTGAAAAGCCCGAAACGGCAACAATCCGCCTGAACGGTGCCCAAATTGACAACACGGTGGTGGGTTGGTATGTTGACAAGTCGATCAAGACCGTGAAGCTTCCCCCCATTGTTGCGGGCAAGAACACCGTTGAGATTGTGTATCCTTACGGTGAAGGCAATTCGCTTGAACGCATTTACGTGCTGGGAGACTTCGGCGTTCGCGCCGAGGGTAGGAGAGCGGTTCTGATCGCCCTGCCGAAGACCATTGCCTTTGGCAATATTGTGTCGCAGGGACTTCCCTTCTACAGCGGCAAGCTGACCTATCAGTTCAAAATCAACACCGCGTGCGACGGCACCCTGAAGGTGCGCACGCCGCAGTACCGCGCGGCGCTCTTGCGCGCGACTGTCGACGCGAAGGATAGCAAGGTGATCGCCTTCTCGCCTTACAGCGCCGAGTTTGAGGTGGCAGCAGGCGAGCATACCGTTGACATTGATGCGTATATCAACCGCACCAACGGCTTCGGTACGCTACACTGTGCCGACGAAAAGCACGCCTACCAGAGTCCGAACGTCTGGCGCACCAAGGGTGACGAATGGTGCTATGAGTACCGCCTCACGCGCGAGGGCATCCTGGTTTCCCCGCAGTTCACGCTGCTGAAATAAAGCAAAAAACAGGCACGCAAATGCGTGCCTGTTTTTTAT
>JBGVCY010000134.1:0-5778 GCA_045119135.1 Eubacteriales bacterium
AGATCGAATTGATCAAGGTCATATAATCGGCAGTGGCAGGTGTTGCGGGATATTCATAACCGCTGGCGGGGGAAACGTAAAGGCTGGTCTTGCTGTGCAGATCGCAGATGGGATAGATCATAGCGATATCCGCCACGTGACTGCCGCCACGCAGCAAAGTCTGCACACGGGAGATGAAATCGGCAAAGCAGCTATTTTCACAAAGGTCACCGTACAAATGCAGCGCAGTGTTGTTGGCACCGCGCGCAAAGGCATTCATTGCATCCTTATACAGACGGTCGCTGTCGTGACGGGTGTAGTTGCGGAACAGCTCGGCATCAACGCGTTCCATGTCGAAATTGTATGCCGCACCTGCTGCGATCTTAACCGAATTCGTGCCATACATATACGCCTTATCGAATACCGCACAGGGGGATATGGCATTTGCAAGCATGGCATCACCCACCGTAAGGGAAGGGGAAGTCAGCTTAGGCTCGGTTACACTGCCAAACAGGGAAAGACCGTAGCTGTCGGCAAAATCGCGCAGTGCCTTCAGCATACCGTTTTGCAAAAGCGAGGCACGTGCCGTCATAAAATATGCCTTGATGTGCTCGTTTTCGGGGCCAACGTAGCCAAACAGCATCGGGTAATAGGGCGCAGGATCAAAGCCAAAGCGCCCTTCAAACTGCTTGTTGAAGGAAAGATCCCACGCGCGGCGGTTGCGCCCGCCAAAGCCCAGCTCGGAAAAGGAAAGCAAGGAAAGGGTATTGCCCAAATAGGGCGCAAACGTATTGGAAAACAGGTCAAAAACCGCCTTGATAAAGGTTATCGAGGCATCGTAGGAAAGCAGGTTTACGGCATCGCGCTCGGTGTCGGGAAGGGCAAGATATTCCCGCACGGAGTAGTTTCCCTTCGGCACCTGCCAGCAAAGCGTGCCGTCTGTTACAAAGGGGCGCAGATCAATGCTCTCGCCGTATTCCTCGCAAAAGGCGACCAGTGACATACGGTCGGTGCCCTGTAGCTTGCGCGAGAACTGTTCGCCCGCGGTGCAGATATATTCCTTGCAGGTAAGGATCCTTGCGCGTAGCTCGGGGTGCTTGGCAAGCACCAACGGCTCAAAGGCGGGATCTAAATGAAAACCAACCCGAAGCCCTTGCTCGGCGGCAGACTTCAGCAAAAAGGCGTATTGCTGTTTTAGTGCCGCAAGTGCGCTTTCGTCAAGCACGGTACCCGCAGCAAGCTGGGGAATCAGCGCGGAAAAGCCGCAGGCGGCACAGCGTGCAACCTCTGCGGCAAGCATCTGCTCGTTTGCGGTATCGGCAGGGGGGAGCGTGAAATAATAAAGCGGGCGACGGGTGCTGTCGGGAGTGGCAAATAAGGCGCGTCTGCTTTCTTTTGTCATTTCAAATACCTCTTTTTGCGCTTGCAAAATCATACAAGCCTTTGTTCTGTTTTCAGTATAGCATATTTTGGTAAGGATTTCTAGTAGCAGGATGAATTTTCATGGTAGGTCGCGTTGACAAGCGCCGTAGGATGTGCTACAATATAGGCAGAAAACACGAAAGGAGGAAGCGTGCGTGATCATTGATTTTCATTCGCATATCCTGCCTGCCGCCGACCATGGATCGGATGGCGTTACAACCACTGCGGCACAACTGCAGCTGATGTATGAGGCTGGCACCGATGCCGTGGTTATGACTCCGCATTTTTACCCGAATCACACCACGTTACCTGCCTTTCTTGCCAAGCGCGATGCATCGGCGAGAGCTCTTGCCGCGATGGATCGCCCCGCAACCCCCCGCCTTTATCTTGGCGCCGAGGTGCTGGTCTGCCCCGGTCTTCAGGAAATGGAGGGACTGGAAAAGCTGGCGATCGTCGGCACGAATGTTATTCTTTTGGAAATGCCCTTCCGCAAGTGGGACAGAACCATAATCGAAACGGTTCTCGAAATTCGCGAGCGCGGACTTTGCCCCGTGCTGGCACATATCGACCGCTACCCGCCGGAGGGTGTACATAGCCTGCTGCGTGCAGGGCTGTTGGCACAGCTGAATGCCGAAGGGCTTGCAGGCACGCTTGCCTATCTGCGCAACCGCAAATATCTGGATACCGGCACGGTAGTGGCGCTTGGCAGCGACCTGCACGGTGCCGAGCGCGGCGGATACAAGCAATTTTTGCGTGCAAAAGCGCGCCTTGGCAAAAAAGCCGACGATATCTTTTCCCGCACTGCCGCCCTGTTGCAGAATGCCCTGCCGTTGGAAGAGATAACAAAAATCCTGCAGACCACAACAAAATAAAGATGCTTTTCCGTTGCAAAAGCATCTTTTTTCTTTTTTTCTCTTGCATTTGACACATCTTTATTGTACAATGAAAAGGAAGACTTTTTACGGAGTTTGGATATGAGAATCACTTATAAAAACGGTGTATACAACGGTTCCACCAATTATAGCAACGAGCCCCACGGTAAGGGCGAATACGTCTGGGATAACGGCGACCGCTACTATGGCGATTGGCTGAGTGGCAACCGCACGGGTCAGGGTAAATACACCTGGGCCGACGGTACGGTTTACGAGGGTGCATTCATGGATGGCGAGATCCGCGGCTACGGTGTCAAGCGCTTGACAGGCGGCGATGTGATGGAAGGCCAGTGGCGCAATGACCGTTTGAACGGTAAAGGCAAGTACATCTGGGAGGATGGCGGCTATTACGAGGGTGACTTCGTTGACGGCGACTTCTGTGGCTTTGGCATTAAGCGCACCGCCTCCGGTATCCTGCAGGAGGGTCAGTGGCGCAACAATAAGCAGAACGGTCAGGGTAAATATATCTGGAACCCCAAATCCTTTTACGAGGGCGATTTTGTTGACGGCAACTTCAACGGTATGGGCGAGCGCCATTACGAGGACGGCGGCATTTACGTTGGTCAGTGGGTCAATGATAAACGCACGGGCAAGGGTAAATACACTTGGACAGATGGTGCCTCTTATGATGGAGATTGGATCGACGACAAGCGCACGGGTAAGGGCTTTTATCACTTCACCTCGGGCAACACCTATGATGGAGATTTCTTTGAAGGTCAGCTGCACGGCTTCGGTACCTTTACCTGGACCGACGGCACGGTGTATATCGGTCAGTGGAATATGGATAAGCGCGAAGGCAAGGGTAAATACACCTTCCCCTCGGGCAACTATTACGACGGCGATTTCCGGGACGGTAAATTCGAGGGCGAAGGTGTTTATACCTGGACCGACGGTACCGTTTACCGCGGACAGTTCAAGGACGACAAGCGCCACGGCAAGGGTAAATACATCTGGAACGATGGCGGCTATTACGAGGGTGATTTCGCCGACGGCAACTTCAACGGCATGGGCGAGCGCCACTACAAGGACGGCTGCATCTATATCGGTCAGTGGAAGGATGACCACCGCGAGGGTCGCGGCAAGCTGACCTGGACCGACGGTACGGTTTACGAGGGCGAATGGCACGAGGATAAGCGTCACGGTAAGGGCGTTTACACTTGGGCAGACGGTACGGTTTACGAGGGTGAATTTGCTGATGGCCGCATCAATGGCTACGGCAAGAAGACCTTTACCTCGGGCAACATTTACGAGGGTGACTTTGTGATGGGCTCGTTTGAGGGTAAGGGCAAGTTCACCTGGACCGACGGTACCGTTTATGAGGGTGACTATCATGAGGATAAGCGCCACGGTAAGGGCAGATATACCTGGAACGACGGTGCTTATTATGAAGGCGACTTCGTTGACGGTGACTTCTGCGGCTATGGTGTCAAGCATTATTCCGGCGGCGGCGTTTACGAGGGTCAGTGGGATAAGGATGAACCCCACGGCGAGGGTAAATACACCTATAAGGATGGCGCTGTTTACGAGGGTGCGTTCGTCGAGGGTTATATGACCGGTAAGGGCAAAAAGACCTATACGAACGGCGCTGTTTGTGAGGGCGAATTTGTTAAGGGTGTGCCGAACGGTCATTGCCGCTATCAGTGGGAAGGCGATTCGTACTACGAGGGTGAAATGTCCGAGGGCAACTTCAACGGTATGGGCGAGCGCAAGTATTCCGATGGCTGCGTCTACGTTGGCGAATGGAAGGACGACAAGCGCGAGGGCAAGGGCAAGCTGACCTGGCCGAGCGGTAGCACGTACGAGGGCGAATGGCACGAGGATATGCGCCATGGCAAGGGCAGATACACCTGGGCGAACGGTGCATATTACGATGGCGATCACGTTGAGAATACCTTTACCGGCTACGGTGAGCGTAAGTATTCCGACGGCGGCATCTATGTCGGTGAACTGAAGGACGACAAGCGCCACGGCACGGGTAAGCTGACTATGCCCGATGGCACTGTTTACGAAGGACAGTTCGACGAGAATACCTTTATCGGCTGATCATCTGAAAAAGAGAGGGTACGTACCCTCTCTTTTTTCGCAATTTTTGTCTTGCGGGGGGAGCGAATTCAGCAACAAAAATATTGACACGGGTCGTGGTGTGTGGTATATTTAACTTGTAATCATTTGTAATACGTGAGGTGTGATATGGCAAGAACTATCAACATTGGCTTTATCGGTCTCGGTCAACGCGGACACGGTCTGCTTTATAACGTGCTGAACAATTTTGGCGATATTAATGTGGTCGCCGTGTGCGATTCGTATCTGGATCGCGCCGAGGATGGCGCGAAAGAGGTGCTCGAAAAGCGCAATACCAAGGCGGCAATTTATACCGATTACCGCGAGCTTTTGAAGGATGAAAACGTAGAGCTTGTGATCATCTCTGCCGCGTGGGAGGCACACGTGCCCCTTGCCGTTGCATCGATGAAGGCGGGCAAGATCACTGCACTTGAGGTCGGCGGCGCGTATGGAGTTGACGATTGCTGGGAGCTGGTCAAGACCTATGAAGAGACCAAGACCCCCTTTATGTTTTTGGAGAATTGCTGCTGGGGCAAAAAGGAGCTGCTTGCCACCGCTCTTGCGCGCAAGGGTGCGCTTGGCGAGGTGGTCTATTGCCACGGCTCGTATTGCCACGATCTGCGTGAGGAAATTGCCTACGGTGTCAAAAATCGCCACTACCGTCTGCGCAATTATCTGATGCGCAACTGCGATAACTACCCCACGCACGAGCTGGGTCCCATTGCAAAGCTGCTGAACATCAACCGCGGCAATGCGATGCTTACACTGACCTCGATGGCATCGAAGGCACGCGGCCTTTCGGCTTACGTCAAAACCCGCGAGGACCTGACCGAGCTGCACGATAAGCACTTTGCACAGGGCGACGTGGTCGAAACCCATATCACCTGTGCCGACGGTTCGCTGATCTCCCTCAAGCTGGATACCACCCTGCCGCGCGCTTACAGCCGCGAATTTGCCGTCAGCGGCACCAAGGGTATGTATAGCGAGCTTGGCAATATGGTGCTGTTGGAGGGAGAGTTTAACCACGAGAAGGAAGTAGACGAATACTACGGCAACGCCAAGGACTATGAAAAGAAGTATTTGCCCCGCATCTGGCGCGAGATCACTGAAGAGGAGATCAAAGCAGGCCATGGCGGTATGGATACCCTGATGCTGAAGGCGCTGTTTGAGGCAATCAGAGAGGGCAAGGAAATGCCGCTTGACGTTTACGATGCCGCCGCATGGATGGTGATTACGTGCCTGTCGCAGGAGTCTGTCGCCATGGGCGGCGCCCCCGTCGCTATTCCCGATTTCACCCGCGGCCAGTGGGTGATGCGCGAATCCCGCGATGTCGTCGATTTTGAAGAGTAAGAAAGTTGATTTTAAAGAATAAAAAAAGAACACC
>JBGVCY010000135.1:0-3778 GCA_045119135.1 Eubacteriales bacterium
TCCCAAGCCGCCCTCACAAAGCAAGCTTCAAAAGACATAAATTTATCGATTTTACAAGCACTCTTTTGGATTTTCCATAGAGCTTTTGGGAAAGTTGTGCTACAATAAAATTGTAATATCATTTGTTGCGCCACGCGCGCAGAAGAGAGGAAACGATGAAAGAGATTCGCTTGCTTGGAAAAAAGATCATCTGGGAAAAATCTCCCGTGTTGTTTGACTATAAGGTCAGTAACGCCGATTGGCGCGAGTATTGGGAGATTAAAAGCGGCACATGGGAATGTGACGGTGAATACCTCATTGGCTATGAGCGCAAAAGCTGGTATGCGATGCTGTTGTCAAAGCAGCGCTTTGAGGATGATGTGATGTTCTCCTTCACCGTCAAGGCGGTGCCCCCCGCCACGCGCGATCTCAACGCCGTGATCTGCGTCGAGTGGGACGATGCGGCAGGCGAGCTTGGCGAATCCTACGTGTGCGGCTTGAATGGTTGGTACGAGCACAAAAGCGGTATCGAGCGCAACCGCAGCTCGAATCTCTATTCCACCACCTCGCTTTACCAATATCAGCCCGGCACCGAGGTGCGCATGACCTTTGGTGCTATCGACGGGCAGTGCTTTATGATCGTTGACGATCAGCTGATTACCGAGCTGGTTGACCCCGCTCCCATTCACGGCGGCAAGGTCGGCTTCTCGGCGTACTGCACCAAGCTTGCGATCAAGGATATTGAGGTCAGAAAAATTTATTGGGAAGAATTCGTGCAGAGCTACGATCCCGAATTTTAAATCAAGCAAAAAAGCCCCCGTTCGGGGGCTTTTTTTAATACAGTTTATATTTGAGGCGAAGGTTGTCAGCTATCATCGCAATGAACTCCGAATTGGTGGGCTTTCCGCGGTTGTTTTGAATGGTGTAGCCAAAGTAGCTGTTGAGCGTATCCACGTCGCCGCGGTCCCACGCGACCTCAATGGCGTGGCGAATGGCACGCTCCACGCGGGATGTGGTGGTTTGGTATTTCTTCGCGACGGAAGGGTAGAGAACCTTTGTCACCGAGTTGATGATGTCGCTATCCTGAATGGTTAAAAGGATGGCGGTGCGCAGATACTGATAGCCCTTGATGTGTGCGGGTACACCGATCTGATGAATGATTTTCGTGACCTGCGTTTCAATGTCGGGCACGCCCTCAGTGATCGGCTCGGCGGTGGCAGGCTTTGGTGCAGGCGTACCGCTGTGCACCTCAAGAAGGCGGCGCAGATGCTCGCAAAGACTGCCCATATCATAGGGCTTCATTAAAAAGGAATCGGCGCCTGCAGCGATCGCCTCGGCGATCATGGTTTGGTTGGCAACGGGTGATACCATCAGAAAAACGGGGCGACGTGCGGGCGAAAAGTCGTATGTTTTGCAGCTTCTCAGAATTCCAATGCCGTCCATACGTGTCAGCATCATATTGATCAGTGCCGCATCATAGTGGTTGCGGCGTAGCTTTTGCAGTGCCTCTTCGCCGTTGCTTGCCTCATCCACCAAACGGTAGCCTGCACGGGCAAGCCCCTCGCGCAGAACCTGTCGCTCGCCTGCGTTTTCATCCGCGATCAGAATTTTCTTGTTGAATTCCATCTTGTAACCTCCAGAAAAGATATGTTCGTTTCGACACCTTTATATTACCATATTTTACCATAAATTACAAGTATTTCCTTCGCTAAAAAAGCGACAAAAAAGCGGCGGGATATTTGGTAAAAATTACCAGCCGCCGCCATTCTTCGTTTCTTATCGACCAAAGGCACGCTTTTCCGTCATTTGGTTTTCGCCAATTGACGGCCCCATTCGTTAGCGTTTTTCGCCTTTTAAATATGCTATTTCATCCTCGGTCAGGGCACGGTGCTTGCCCACGGGTAGATCGCCGAGTGTAATCTTTCCGATGGCAACGCGCGAAAGGCGCAGGATGCGGAGCCCCACCTCGGCACACATTTTGCGGATCTGACGGTTGCGCCCCTCGCGCAGCTCGACACACAGGCGCGTGTTGCCGTTTTCGCCACCCGAAAGCGTTACGCGCGCGGGAAGGGTCTGATAGCCATCCAATACAAAGGGAGCATTCAGGCGCTTCAACTGCTCGGACGAAACTGCACCTGCTACCGTAACCAGATAGCGCTTGGCAATCTCGTGGCGGGGGTGGGTCAGTCGCTCGGTAAGGGCTCCGTCATCGGTAAAGAGCAACAGACCGTCCGAATCCATATCCAGTCGCCCCACGGGGTAAAGGCGTACGCCCACGTCTGCCACAAGCTCGGCGGCGGTGCGGCGCCCCTTTTCATCCGAAAGGGTGGTGACAAAGCCACGCGGTTTATTTAAAAGAATGTAATGGCGCGGTGCGGCAGGGGAATAGGAAATCACCTTGCCCCGATACGTCACCGTGTCGCGCGAGGGATCGATTTTCTGACCGATCTCGGCGACGGCACCGTTGACATTGACGTGCCCTCTGCGGATCTCCGCCTCGGCGGCACGGCGCGAAAGCACCCCGCTGTCGGTGAAGAATTTTTGCAATCTGATCTCGTCCATACTGTTACTTTCCAAAAAGTTTTTTGATACGCTCCCAAAGCGAGAGCGACGTTACCTCGTTTTCGATCCCCGTCGCCGTGATCAAGCTGGATTCGGCAATGATATTGCCATCCATTTCCCACGTGACACGTCCGACTGCCTTTTCTGCAGCAAAGCCTGCATACAGAAAATGCGGTGCCTCGATGCGGCAGGTGATCTCACCGTGTGTGGCAGGCAGCGTTATGTGAATGCTGTCAGCAGTCTGCAATGCCACCGAAGATTCCGTTCCCCCCACAACGGGTAAAGAAAAAGGGGGAAGAAAAGGGGAGAATGCCACGTATTGCGAAAAGCCCCAATCATATAGCGCGGTGTGATCGCGCCAGTCGTTCGGGTCATTTAAGGTTACGGCAATCAGGGTAAGCCCATCCCGCCGTGCGGCGCTGACAAGGCATCTGCCGCTTGCCTTGGTAAAGCCTGTTTTCACGCCGATGGTGCCTCCGTACGAGCGCAGTAGGCGGTTGTGATTCAGAAACAGGCGTGTGGCATCGGTGTCATTTTGCGGCACCGAATAGCGCACGGTGGAAACGATCTCGGCAAAGATCGGGTTTTCGAGCGCCGCTGCGGCAAGGCGCGCCATATCGCGCGCAGTTGAATAATGGGCATCGTGGTGAAGTCCATGCGGATTGACGAAATGCGTGTTGGTAAGTCCCAGCTCATTGGCCTTGCGGTTCATCTGCTCCGCAAAGCTTTCGATACTGCCCGCGCACACCAGAGCCAACGCCGCCGCGGCATCGTTGGCAGAGGAGAGCAAAAGCCCGTAAAGCAGGGTACGTACCGTCATTTTTTCGTCCACAAAGAGGTAGATCGAGGAGCCCTCGATCCCGACAGCCGCCGCAGGGATTTTAACCACGGTATCGGGATCCATCGCCTCTAGCACCACAAGTGCGGTCATAATTTTGGTCGTGCTCGCCATCGGCCGCCGCGCGTCTGCGTCGCGCTCAGCGATAAAATCCCCCGAAACGGGATCATATAACGCCATGGATGCGGCAGAGGTCGCGGGCGCCGCTGTCGGAGTGACTGTTGCCTGCGGCAACACCGAGAGCGAATGGGTTGCCGTTGCATCTGCTGTTGAGGCGCTGATATTCAGCACCGAAAACAGCAAAAAAAGAAGCAAAAGCAAGCTGACGGTGCGGATTTTGGGGGATAGGCGCAACACAAGACCACCTCCAAGCATTACGGTATTACTGTAATACTATAT
>JBGVCY010000136.1:0-17371 GCA_045119135.1 Eubacteriales bacterium
TTTTCTCAATCTGCTTATATTCAGTATCGGTCAGCTTCAAATGAATCGAGCGATGTAGCAAAAGCATTAAATCTGTGCGTTTGCAAAGCATTCTCAGATCGTCGCGCATCTGCTTTACGGTAAAGGAATAACCGCCTATAAGGTTGACTATTGTGTCCCAGAATTCGGTATTGATTTCTTGATTGTAATCAAAAACATCATAGGGATCACCGTAGAAATAATATGGATGAACATGGCTTTTGCACCAGGCTACGATAATTTCTGCCGCTTCTTTATCGTCCTTATCGCAAATGTCATAATGCAGATTTTGCAAATCGACCCATAACTTTTGCCCGTTGATACCATATCCTTCTCGCAACACGGGCATTTTTCCTTTCTCGACAGAACCACAAATATGTAACTCACCGCGTACGTTTTCCACTTCATAGTGGTCAAACACAGCGGTGATTTTTTTGTTGTCATTTAAGCCTCCGAATTCGTATTGTTCTGTGTATTTTTCGTATTCCATATATTTTACCTCGATTCTTACCGATATAAAACTCAAAACTGTCAATTTACCGTCAGTTCTCACCGATAGAAATTGGACTTCGGTAATATTATAGCGTATAATAGAGACAAATACAAGAGCAAATCGTAAAATTTTGTATTTTTGTTCCTTGACAATTAAATCCCGTCCATTTCGGAAATTAGTACCTCATCGTGCCATGATGACGAGAGTCGGAGCACAAGGGGCAACCAGACTCTTGAGGAGAGCGCCTCAAGACCGCAATGAGGCGAACACAAATACAAATCTATAAAAAGGAGGAAAACAAGTATGGAAAAAACAACTATCAGTGTGCAGGAGCTGTCTGCACAAATGGGTATCAGCCTTCCCAAAGCCTACGAGCTTGTGAAAACGCCCGGCTTTCCTACAATCCGCATCGGCACAAGAATTCTCATTCCCGTTGACGGCTTCAAAGCATGGCTTAACACAAAATCCAAGGGCGGTGATAGCGATGCCTGAAAACACTACTACCTTCAGTCTTACGATTCATTACGCGGATTGTTGCGGTAATGCTAAAAACTGCACCTATCCGCATACGGCAACGGCAACTACCGAGGAAGAAATTTGCAAGATTGTGGCGCACGACCACGTGCTTGCGGAATTTAAGGATGCATATCGCAGTAAGGACAATTTCGTAAGAACCGTGGTAGCTTCATTGGATTGTGACAATGACCATTCCGAAAATCCCAATGAATGGATTGCTCCCAAGGATATACCGAATATGTTTCCGAACATCCCCTGCGTTATCGTCACAAGCCGAAATCATATGAAACCCAAGGGCGACAAAACGCCAAGACCTCGATTTCACGTATTCCTTGCCATTGAACCTATTACGGATGCACTCGCATACGCGGGATTCATGAAAAAGGTACAAAACGCATTCCCAATGTTCGATGATAATGCCTTGGACGCGGCGAGGTTCTTTTACGGCAATCCCAATGCGGAGGTCAGCATTTACCAAGGCACGTCAACGTTTACGAGGTTTATGGAAGATATGGAAGCCGAGCAGATGTTTATGGAGCTTGACGCTATCCCCGAAGGCAGAAGGAACAGCACGATGTCAAAGCTCGCGGGCAAGCTCCTCAAACGCTACGGTGACAACGAGGAAAGCTATCAGAAATTTCTTGATAGTGCCGGGCAATGCAACCCACCGCTTGATGATGCCGAGCTTTCACAAATATGGCGTAGCGCACAAGGCTTTTATAAAAAGGTACAGGCGCAACCGGGATATATATCTCCCGACGAGTACACTTCACCGCAATGGGAAGAGCCGATCCCTTTTGAGCAGCGCAATTTGCCCTCGTTTCCCACGGAAGCATTACCGCAGACCATAAGGGACTACGCTCTTGCCGTTGCCGAAAGCACACAAACTCCGGTGGATATGAGCGCCTGTGCAGCCCTTGCCGTTATGGCACTATGCCTACAAGGCAAATACCGCATTAAAGCCAAAGCCGATTGGTCAGAGCCGTTAAATCTTTTTACGGTTATTGTGGCAGAGCCTTCCGAAAGAAAATCGCCTATCATCAATCTTATGACAAAACCGCTTAACGAGTATGAAGCTGAATACAACAGCCGAAATGCCGCCGAGCTTGAGGCAAGCAAGATGAACAAGCGTATTCTTGAGAAACGGCAACGAGCCTTAGAGGACAAAGCCGCCAAGGGTAAAGCCGACAGCGGTGAGCTTGAGCAATTGGCACGGCAGATCGCTTCCTATAAGGAAAGAACGCCCCTGCGCCTATACGTGGATGATATCACTACCGAAAAGCTCAACTCGGTTCTTGCCGACGGTAACGGAAAAGCCGCCATTATATCCGCCGAGGGCGGCATCTTCGATATGCTCTCGGGCATTTACAGCAAAAACGTCAATATCGATGTTATGCTCAAAGGCTACTCCGGGGACTCGATTCGTGTTGACCGTGTTGGCAGAAATAGCGAAAGCATTATGAACCCTACGTTGACAATTTTGCTAACGGTACAGCCGAACGTGCTTTCCGAGGTTATGCAAAACGGCACTTTCCGAGGCAGAGGTCTTACGGCGAGATTTCTTTACTGTATGCCCACCTCTCTCGTAGGCAGACGTCGATTCCACACCACACCGATTCCGCAAAAAGCAACTTCTTCATACGAGCGGCTTATAAAGAATCTCTTGGAAGACGAGCAATCGGCAATCCCTGAAATGATAACGCTTTCCGCAGAAGCCGAGACGTTGCTTGAAAGCTTCTCTGACGAGGTGGAAGGTAAACTCAAAACCGAGTATGCGGATATTGCCGATTGGGCGGGAAAGCTCGTTGGCGGTGTTCTGCGAATCGCAGGTATTTTGTGCCGGGCCTCGGTTATGCGTTGCTACGATTTTCTTGCGGTAAATGATACGCTTGTCGTTTCCGAGGAGGTTATGCAAAACGCTATTACCATCGGCAGATATTTTGCGGAACATTCCAAAGCAGCATTCTCACGTATGGGTGTGGACGAGCGTATGAAGCAAAGCAAATATGTACTGTCCGCCATCGTTAAGAACGGTCTTGTCGAGTTCAGCCGCCGTGACATAATGCGCCTTTGCCGTAGCTTCAAAACAGCCGAGGAACTTCAGCCGATCCTCAACCACCTTACCGAATATGGCTACATCGCACACAAGAGTGATGATGCTAAGTTTGTCAAAGGCAGACCGACGGGACAAATCTATCTCGTCAACCCGTGCGTCCATAAAAACGCATCGTGAAATACGAATTATGTCCTTTTTGTCCTTTGTCCCTATAGCGTAAAAATGCAGAAATATATAGAAATAATAATCGTTAAATTACTGCTGTTATTATTCCTATGATGATAGGCGTTGTAATTTATACGCTTATGGGACGCGTGACAAAAAGGACAAAAATCAAGAAAGGAGGAAAACCTATATGAGCAAGTGTGATGTTAAGCAAAACGCCCTTTGCAAAAGCCTCGGCCCCGACTATCACATTCTTTACATTGACCTTGAGCGTTGCATTTACCGTGATTTCGGTAACGGCTTCGATGTAGAAATCAGTGGCACACATACAACAAGCGAGCGCAAGACCGCTACGATATATTTGTGGTACAACGCAGAAGTAACGGTTAAGCGTGTCAGCGGTGTAAAGCAATGCGATATCGGAAAGGTCGTTGACGAACTTTACGAATTCAGCAAAGAACTATTGCGCAAAGGAATTACCGATAGAAACGCATTGTGGGAAATCAGACGAACAAAATCCCCGTGACCCCCGCCCAGGGGCCTATACATCTCTGTGCTAAAAGATATGCGAAGCGGTCACGGCCCCGTACGCTGAGAAACGGGAATTCAAACGGGGTATTACCCCAAAAACAAACAACACCAAAATTTATTATACAAAAAGGAGTAATTTTACAATGAATAACACCAAAACCTACAGCGAACATCTCGCAAAACTCAACGCTTTAAGAGAAGAAATTCTCGGTATTAAGCGTGATCCTACCGCAGAAGAGCGCAAAATTGAAGCCGAATATGCGGTAGCCTTCAAGGATATGCTTCACACCGGTATGCCTCAGAAAGCACTCAGAAGAGGAAGTGCCGGGTCGGGTAGCTTCCTTGTCCCCGATACCTTTGAGAAGAAAATCGTCAAGGCACTTACCGATAAGAGCCTTCTTCGCAAGCTCGGCACGGTAATGAAAACCAACGCCACTATGAAAATCCCCACCGTTGTTGCCGAAGGACAGGCTACTTGGGTTCCTGAAAACGAGCCCGTGCAGTTTAGTGACACCGTATACGGTGAAATCATCCTCGGCGCATATAAGCTGGCACATAAGGTGATCGTTTCCGATGAAATGCTTGAAGACGCAGAATTCGATGTCGAGGATTACATCCGCCAGCTCTTTGTGGAAAGCATCTCTGCTGCCGAGGAAACCGCATTCTTTACCGGCGATGGAAAAGGAAAGCCTCTCGGCATTCTTCATCAGGCAAGTGTGGGGGCGGTTACATCTGAACCCAACGCTATCGATTTTGATGACGTCATCAATCTCATTCACTCGGTAAAGGAGCCTTACCGTAAAAATGCCGTTCTTATCCTCTCTCACGATGCCCTCAGCAAATTGAGACTTCAGCGTTTTTATCACGGTCGCCGCGCTTTCGATGACTCGTTGAAGGATGATGAGAACGACACACTTTTGGGGTATAAGTACTATGTCAGCGACCACCTTGATCGTGTTGAAGGTGGCGGCAAGCCCGTGCTCTTCGGTGACTTCTCCTACTTCTGGATCGGTGAGCGTGGCAAGCGCAGCGTGAAGCGTCTTGTGGAGCGTTATGCCGACCACGGTCAGGTAGCATACATCACCTCCGAGCGTGTGGATGCAAAGCTCGTTCTGCCCGAAGCCGTCAAGTCCCTTGAGGTAAAGGCGTAAACACCATTACGGGAGAGTAGCCCCCGTGGTTGCTCTCCCACCACATAGAAAGGAGATATTTATATGAAACCGCAAGATAAAATTGCAATCGATAACCTTCGTATGGAAGGCAAGTCCGCCGGGGACATCGCCCTCATCCTTCATCTCTCACCCAACACCGTGCGCTCTCATATCCGCCGTCATCCCGACCTCCCCGGCACTCGTCGTTGTATGACTTGCGGTACATTTGTGGCGCAACCCACGGGGAGACGCGAAAAGAAGTTCTGCTCGGATAAGTGCCGTATGGCTTGGTGGAACTCCCACCCCGATGCAATTAATAGAAAAGCATATTACACCCTCGTTTGTGAGGAATGCGGAAAGGAGTTTGTGAGCTATGGAAACAACCGTCGTAAATACTGCTGTCGCACGTGTTACCTTATCGCCCGTCGTGCGAGATCCGTATGACCCGACACAGATTATCCTTTATCACACCTCCGTAAGTCTTATCGAAAGGCTTGTGAAAAGAGGCATTTTGACCGCCTCCGATTACAAGAAAGCCATTGACGTATTGAACAAAAAGTACGGCATATCTTCGGATAGTATTTTCGCAGAAATCGCTTGACTTTCAGGGCGTTTAGAGTGATATATATAGTACCCTATAAATGATACAAAGGAGGACTCTATGACAAGAAAAATCGAGCAAGTGCGTTTTGCCGAAAGCGCACCCAAGAAAAAGCGAGTGGCAGTCTACGCCAGGGTCTCAAGCGGAAAGGATGCGATGCTCCACTCGCTCTCGGCGCAGGTCAGCTATTACAGCGACTACATCCAAAGCAACGGCTGGGAGTATGCAGGCGTTTATGCCGACGAGGCAATCACCGGAACGAAGGACAAGCGTGACGGCTTCCAAAAGCTCCTCACCGAATGCCGAAACGGCAATGTGGATATGGTCATTACCAAGTCCATCAGCCGTTTTGCAAGAAACACGGTCACGCTTCTCACCACGGTTCGTGAGCTCAAGGAGCTGGGCGTTGACGTATACTTCGAGGAACAGAACATCCATACAACGAGTGCCGACGGAGAGCTGATGCTTACCATCCTCGCATCCTACGCCCAAGAGGAAAGCCTTTCGGTCAGCGAGAATATGAAGTGGCGCATCAAAAAGAACTTTGAGGACGGCAAGCCCTGGAGTGGATTCGTTCTCGGTTACCGCTGTGAGAACGGACAGTATGTGGTCGTCCCCGAGGAAGCCGAGGTGGTTCGGCGCATTTACCGCGAGTACCTTGAGGGCTTGGGTGCGACTGCCATTATGAATGGACTTAACGATGACGGCATTCGCACAAGAACAGGAAAACCGTGGCGTATGGGCGGTGTCCTCAAGATTCTGAAAAACTACAATTACACGGGTAACCTCCTCTTACAAAAGACCTACAGTGAGAACCACCTCACCAAGCGCAAGCTGGTAAACAACGGAGAGCAACCGCAGTATCACGTCGAAGGGGCACACGAAGCCATCATCGACCTTGACACCTTTGAGGCAGTACAGGAGGAGATCGAAAGACGAGCTGAATATTATGCGCCGACCAAGAAGGCTACCTCCTACCCCTTTACGGGACTCATTGTATGCGCTACCTGCGGAAAGCACTACAGGCGCAAGACCACGGCATCGGGTGTCATTTGGGTCTGCACCACCTACAACATCCACGGCAAAAAAGCCTGTGCCTCCAAGGCGATACCCGAAAGTATTCTTTATGACCTGACCGCAGATATCCCTCTCTGTGATTTAACGGCTATCAGAGCCGAGAACGGCAACACCTTGGTATTCTGCTTCAAGGATGGCTTGCAAACTGTTAAACGATGGAAAGACCGCTCCCGTGCCGAGAGCTGGACGGAAGAAATGAGAGAAGCCGCCCGACAGAAGACCCTGGCACGGACGGCAAATAAGTAAAGGAGGGACACCATGGCATCCAAGAACGTAACCGTTATCCCTGCGACCATAAGTCAACGCACACGAAAATCTACCGAGGCACGAACACGCCGAAGGGTTGCAGGATATGCCCGTGTGTCCACCGACAGCGATGAACAGTTCACCTCCTATGAGGCACAGGTCGATTACTACACACAGTATATCAAGAACAACCCCGAATGGGAGTTTGTCAAGGTCTATACCGACGAAGGCATTTCAGGAACAAACACCAAGAAGCGAGAGGGCTTCAATCAAATGGTCGCAGATGCCGTTTCGGGCAAGATAGACCTTATCATTACCAAGTCGGTCAGCCGTTTTGCAAGAAACACCGTGGACAGCTTGACCACCATACGAAAGCTTAAGGAAAAAGGCGTTGAGGTCTTCTTTGAAAAGGAGAACATATGGACGTTCGATTCCAAGGGCGAGCTTCTTCTCACGATCATGTCAAGCCTTGCCCAGGAAGAGAGCCGTTCCATCTCCGAGAACATCACTTGGGGCAAGCGCAAGCAGTTTGCGGACGGCAAGGTTAGCCTTCCGTACAAGCAATTCCTCGGCTACCGCAAAGGCGCAAACGGTTTGCCCGAGATCGTTCCTGAGGAAGCGGAAATTGTAAGGCTCATATACCGAATGTTTATGGAAGGCAAGTCGCAGAGCTTTATAGCAAAGTACCTGATGGAGCATAACATTCCTTCCCCAAGCGGTAAAAAGACCTGGCAGGTCAGCACCGTGGAAAGCATTCTTACAAACGAAAAGTACAAGGGTGATGCCAGGCTTCAGAAGACCTTCACCACCGACTACCTCACCAAGAAGATGAAGGTCAACGAGGGCGAAGTCCCACAGTATTACGTGGAGAACAGCCACCCAGCCATCATTGATGCAAAAGCGTGGGATATGGCGCAGGGAGAGCTTCGCAGACGGAAGGAATCCTCACGGCGCACCACCTCACAGAGTCCCTTTTCCGGCAGAGTCTTCTGCGGTGATTGCGGAGAGCAGTTCGGTCCCAAAGTGTGGCACTCCAACAGCCAATACCGCCGTGTGATATGGCAATGCAACCATAAGTTCAAGGGCGAGGAGAAATGCACTACGCCACACCTGACCGAGGATGCCCTCAAGGAATATACAAGGCAGGCATTGAGTTTCCTGATTGAAAACCGAGAAGCCTTAATCGAGGACGGCAGACTTGTAAAACAAGCCCTCTCCGATCACACCGAAATTGATGCCGAACTGCAATCGGTAATCGCCGAGATGGAGGTAGTTGCAGGGCTGATTGAGAAAAGCATCGCTACTAATGCGATAACGGCTCTTGACCAGGGTGAATACGCCAAAACCTATGAGAGCCTTACAGAAAGATACCAAGCCTTGCAGAAGCGTTATACGACTCTCACACGGCAGAGGGAGGACAAGCAGTTCAAGGCGGATGAGCTTGGCGGATTCCTCTTTGAGCTTGGCGAACTTGACCTCCTCGACACCGAATGGAAGGACAGCCGTTTCCGCGCCACAGTGGAGCGCATCACCGTCCACAACGACGGACGGCTTGTGTTCACCTTTACAAACGGCAGCGAGGAGACGGTGATGATGTAATGCACACTTGCAAATTAAGAGTCGGCTACGATGGATAGTCGGCTCTTTTTTTGCTTTCAGAAGATTGAAAAATTCATAAAAAAGTGGTATAATAAACGTATTAAATACCGAAGGAGGTATCCCGTGGGAATTCGAGCGTTTTTTCATAAAATCAAAATGGGCTTTGTACGAGCCGGGGAGTCCTCCATTCCGTATGTCAATGAGGCGAAGCGTTACGGTAATTACGGTGAGGATGAATTTACATATAGACTCCGCAGAGAGCTTCCTTCGTGTAAAATTAAAAGAAATGTAGTCATTTCAACACCGGATGGTAATGCAGAAATTGACTGCCTGGTTCTCCATAATAATAAGCTTTTTGCTATAGAGGTCAAGCGTTGGAAGGGATGTCTGACCGAACGAGATGATGGCTTTTTGCAAGAAAAAACGGACAGGTGGACGGGAGAGATGCATACAAAGCTCCTGAAATCACCATTCAAACAACTTGGAAGAGCCATATACCTTTTGCGAAAGCCAATCCCCCTCAAAGCGTGGGTGAATGCCATTGTGTTCTTTGAGGATGATGAGTTTGAGTCGGTTTCCGCTTTTTCGGATAACGTATGGTTTGATCGCTATCAAGACCTTGTGGATTATATCAGCAATGACGGCAAGGCTTCTTTCGGCACAAGTGCAAATGACTTTTTTGAAAAATGTGTTCCCGCCGACTACCTATATGCCAACGCTTGGGGAAAGTCCTTGCATTGTATTATCAACCGAGCCACATTGCGATTTGAAACTCCCCAAGGTAATATTTCTGCGGACAATATCGCTTTCATCCGCATCTCCCACCATTGGTCATATGACGAGTTACATATCACTATGACGGGCGGCTCGGTAAGAACTATAACTTTGGAAAATGCAAAAATTCAAGTCAGCGATAATGGTCGTATCAGCACCTACGCTTTATGCAAATTGGATTATATTGAGTTGGGCAGAACGCTAAATCAGTAATTTAACGAATACCAATCTTTTAACGATAGGAAAGCACTACACCTTGACTGGGAGTAGTGCTTTTCCGTATTTTAAGGGTTCCGAGGTACAACATATAGGCACCGCAAATGCCTAAATGCACCAAGAAAACAAACAAGCCCTTGATTTACAAGGACTTTCGGTCAATTTTTAACGATAAAAAGAAAACAGCAGGTCGATACGATTGTATCAATCTACTGTTCCTTATTTGGTTGCGGGGGTGGGATTTGAACCTCACGACCTCCGGGTTATGAGCCCGACGAGCTACCAAGCTGCTCTACCCCGCGATATGGATTTTTGAAGGTTGGTGCCGGGAACCGGACTCGAACCGGCACGGGCACAAGTGCCCATTGGATTTTAAGTCCAAGGTGTCTACCATTCCACCATCCCGGCCTAAATCGCCTATGGGATTCCCTTCACTTGCCCGACTATTATATCACAGTCGATGGCGCTTGTCAACCCCCTTTCTGAAAAACTTGTTGACAAAAGATGCAAAAAAGGGTATACTTTCGATAGAATTCTTTCAAAAAAGGCAGGTGGCACCGTGGTTCCCGCAGAATTTTTAGAGCGCATGAAGCATTTTCCCGGGCTTGATTTTGCCGCGTTTTCGGCGGCGCTGGAAGCGCCCGCCGTACGCGCGCTTCGCATCAACACGCTCAAGACCTCGGCACAGCGCCTCTTACCCCTGCTGCCCTTTCGGGCGGCTCCCCTGCCCTTTGCCGAGAACGCCTTTTATGCCCCCGAGGATAAGATTGGCGCGCACCCTGCGCATCACGCAGGAATGCTGTATATGCAGGACCCCTCTGCCATCAGTGCAGTGGCGGCGGCAGATCCCAAAAACGGGCTTACGGTAATCGATCTTTGTGCCGCGCCCGGCGGCAAGTCGACTCAGCTGGCGGCGGCAATCGGCAAGGATGGCGTGCTGGTTTCCAATGAGTACGTGCCCGCGCGGTGCAGGATTCTGCAAGGCAACATCGAGCGTATGGGTGCGCGGAACGTGATCGTCACCAACCTTGACACCCGCGAGCTGGCAAGCTTTTACGGCGCGGCGTTTGATCTTGTGGTTGCCGACGTGCCCTGCTCGGGCGAGGGCATGTTCCGCAAATACGAGGTGGCAGGCGAGGAATGGTCGCCTGCGCACGTAACGGCGTGCGCCGAGCGCTCGCGCGAGATCCTTGAAAACGCAGCGGAACTCTGTGCGGCAGGTGGCAAGCTGCTGTACTCTACCTGCACCTTCTCGCTGGAAGAAAACGAGCAGAATATCGATGCATTTCTCACGGCACACCCCGACTTTTCGCTCTTGCCCGTACCCGAAGCGCTTGCCGCTGTCACGGCAAACGGTGTGAATTTTGAGGGTGCGGCACACGATATGACGCGCTGTCGCCGCTTTTATCCGCACCTCTCTCCCGGCGAGGGGCAGTTTGTGGCACTGCTGGGGCGCCGCGATGATGCCGCCGTTACCCCCGCAACGGGGCAGAAAAAGCCGACTTCTCTTTCCCGTGCAGACGAAGCGACCGTGCGCGCCTTTCTTGCCGATGCACTGACCGAAGCGCCCGCGGGCAACCTGGTCCTATGGCGCGACACCGTGTATCTTGCACCGGATTTTCCGATCCCGTCGCGCGGTGTTTTTGCCGCAGGTGTGGCGATTGGCACCCTGCAAAAGGGGCGCATTGTTCCCCATCATCAATTTTTCAGCGCCTACGGTTCGGATTTTGTGCGCCGTCTCGCGCTTTCTGCGGATGATCCCCGCGTTGCGCGCTATCTTGCGGGCGAGGAGATCGACGCCCCTGAGCTTTTGGGCAACGACGGCTTTACCGCCGTTCTTTTCGAGGGCGCGCCGCTTGGTGGCGGCAAGGCGGTTGCAGGACGCCTGAAAAATCATTACCCCAAAGGACTTCGCAACCGTTGCTGAGCTTCTGATCGCACAAACGACCGCATCGCTGTCAAGGCGTTATCTCAACACCATCTGTTACGGACAAGCCGTGATATCTCCCCCTTGGGGGAAGGCTGACAAGAAAACACCCGACCGTGTCGGGTGTTTTTTGATTTGAAAAGCGAACGGCGAAGAGCCTACCTCGTTTTCATCCTTTCCTATGATAGGAAAAATCGGATCGCATAAAGAAGGACAAAGTGTGCGGGATAAAACACATAGAAAGCATATTTCATCCTCGCTTTTCCGCGCTTGCCCGAATACAGCAGCAGGGGAAGTGCAGCCAGCAGGCTGAAGCTCTGGTAAGACGTCGAAACACAGCAATATATCAATAGTGGGATGTTCATACAAAGGATCCTGACAGGGATACAGTCAACCGTTTTCAGCCACTCGGGTGCATCCGTTTTGCTAAGATCGGGTACCGAGGCAAACACCGCCACCATACAGCCAAGAATGCCATAGGAATAATGAAACGGGGTCAGCTTGCCAAGCAGGTAAAGTCCCGAAACGGCGGCAAAAAAGGATACCACCCAAAGCACCTTGAGCCACGCCCTGCATCCCTTATCAAAGAAGCTCCGCTTCGCTTGCTCCAGAAGAAAAATCAGCGCAAGAGAAAGCGTGAAGGTAACCAGAATATTCCAGTGAAAATCTTCAAACAACACGATCATGGGGATCTGACAGATCACGCCCAGAACGCCAATGGTAAGAATGTATTTGCACTTATTTTTGGTATATCTCGCGCCCTCGGCTATCATAAAAGCGAATATAGGAAATGATAGCCTGCCTATGATTCTGAAGACCTTGATCTGCGGGAACAAAATGACCCCGATATGGTCTATCAGCATCGTTACGGCGGCTATGATCTTCAGCATATTGCCGCTTAAAAATCGGATCTTCGTTAACACATTCGTCCTTCCCCAACATTGTTTTGAGCCGATTTCCGTAATCGGGTTATTCGGCAAGCATGCTGTCTGCAAATGCCTCGGCAAGACCGGTGCGCAGAATGCGTCCTGCCGCATCGCGGTCAAAGGGCTTTTCGCGCAGGGCGTAAATGCCGATCTGCTGATAGGGCGCAAGGCAGGCGTTCAGCCCCGCGATCCAAGCATCGATCGCGCCCTCTAATTCCACCTCATCAAAGCCCTTGCCAAAGACCTCGGCGGTATAGGCAAGATCGGGCACGATCAGCGCCGCGGGCTCGCAATCCTTGCCGCCGTCGGCAAGCACGCCAACCACCACTGCCTCGCGGATGAAGGGGCTTTGCGAAAGCAAGCGCTCCAGCTCCTCAGGGCAGATCAGATATCCTGCGGCGGTGACAAGGCAGTTCTGCTTTCTGCCCAAAATGTGCAGAAAGCCCTCGTCATCGATTCTGCCGATATCACCCGTGTAATACCATCCGTCGCGCAGAACGCGCTCGGTGCGGGCGGGATCGTTGAGATAACCGATCATCAGGTTGTTGCCCTTATAGCGGATCTCACCGCTACCGTCGGGCTGAGGATTGTAGATATCCAGCATGGTGTCAGGGAATGCAAGGCCTGCCGCGCCATCGCGGTAACGGTCATCACGGTTCAGTGCCGCAAGACCCGCGCACTCGGTCATACCGTAGCCTTGCACGGCAAACACGCCGAGCTGGCGCAGACCCTTCTGCACGGCGGCATCCACCGATCCGCCAAGAATCAGCAAGCGGCGAAGACTGCCGCCAAACAGTGCGCGCTCACGCGCAAGCAGACTTTCCTTCATCGTCTGACGGGCAGCAAGGGGTCTGACGGGATCGGAAACAGCGATATTGCGGCGCACGGCGGTTTCGTGACCTGCGCGCGCGATCTCGCTCCAGCACTTCTTCAGCAGCGCCTCGGCGATGTACGGAATGGTGACCATACAGGTGGGATGCGTTTCACGCATATTGCGCAGAAGGTGGGACAACCCCTCGGCAAAGGCGACGGTGGCGCCGAAGTAAAGCGGTGCCAAAAAGCCGCAGATGCATTCGTAAACATGCGACAGGGGCAGGTGGGAGAGGAAGGCATCGTTCTCGTCAAGCTGCATCATACGCGCCATATTCTTCAGGGTGGCAAGAATGGCGGCGTGAGACAGCAGTACACTTTTGGTCTTGCCCGTGGTGCCTGCGGTATGGAAGATGACTGCGACGCCCTCGGGATCAATGGGACGTGCGGCATAAACGTCGGTGCCCGTGCAAAGCATCTTTTTGCCCGTGGCGATCAGCGCGGGGTATTTATCAAAGCAGATGGCGGTAAGGCCCACAAAAGCGCGGCGCTTGCGACGCTCGCTCTCGGCGTACAGCACGCCAACGGCGCCCACCTCGGCGGCAACGGCGGCGATCTCTTTTGCCGTAAGAGAGGCATCAACGGGCACCACCACGCAATCGGCGGCTGTCAGTGCCAGAAAGGAAAGCACCCAACGGTATTGATTTTCGCCGATCACAAGCACGCGGGATGCGGGCGCAAAGCGCGCCGACAGTGCGGTGGCAAGTGCCTCGGCATCGGCGGCAAAGCGGGAAAAGGAAACATCCTGATACACGCCATCCCGCTTTTCGCGGTAGGCACGGCGCGTGCCAAAGCGCCACGCACTGCCCGTCAGCAGCTCGCGCAGGTCACGCACCTCTCTGATTTCGGTTTTTCGTTTAGCCATATCGTTACTCTCCCCAATATTTTCGGTCCAGACTGCGCAGCTGTATCGCCTCAGCAATATGCTCGGCATGAATCAGCTCGCATTCGGCAAGGTCGGCAATGGTGCGCGCCACGCGCATGATGCGGTCATAGCCGCGCGCCGACAGACCCATACGGTCGTAGGCGTTGCGCAGCATTGCGGTTGCAACCTCATCTGCAACGCAATATTTGCGGATGCCTGCGGCATCCAGCTGGGCGTTGCAGAACACGTTCGGCTCGCCCGCCATGCGTGCGGCGGCGAAGCGGCGCGCGCGGATGACACGCTCGCGCACTGCCTTTGAGCTTTCGGCAGGGGCGGCGCGTGAGGTCAGCTCGTCATACGAGATGGAAGGCAGCTCAACCTCGATATCGATGCGGTCAAGCAACGGCCCACTGATGCGGGACACGTAGCGGCGCACATCGTGCGGCGAGCAGGTGCATTTCTTGGTGGGGTGCCCGAAGTAGCCGCAACGGCAAGGGTTCATGGCGCCCACCATCATAAACGAGCAAGGAAAGGTGACGCGTCCGCTGGCGCGGGTGATGGTCACGCGCCTGTCCTCAAGGGGCTGGCGCAGGGTGTCGGTCACGGTCTTCGGAAATTCGGGCAGCTCGTCAAGAAACAGCACACCGTTGTGCGCCAGTGACACCTCGCCGGGGGTGGGGTTGGCACCGCCGCCGACAAGGCTGACCGCACTCATCGTATGGTGCGGCGCGCGGAAGGGACGCGATGACAGCAGTGACACCGAGGGCGCCAGCGTTCCCGCCACCGAATGCACCTTGGTGGTTTCGATTGCCTCTTCAAACGAAAGGGGCGGAAGAATGGAAGGCAGGCGCTTTGCCAGCATCGACTTACCCGTGCCGGGCGGGCCGATCAGCAGTATGTTATGACCGCCTGCGGCGGCGATCTCCATGGCGCGCTTGGCAAGCGTCTGTCCGCGCACGTCGGCAAAATCCAGCGAAAAGCCCGCCGCATCTGCGGAAAGATCAACGGGGTGCGGTGCCACGGGCGCAAGGCGCTCCTCGCCGTTGAGATGCGCGACCAGCGCGCGCATATTTTCGGGGGCATAGACGGTAATCCCTTCAACAGCCGCCGCCTCAGCGGCGTTATCACGTGATACAAAGACCTCGGTAATGCCCGCCTCCAGCGCCGCCACGCACATTGACAGCACGCCGCGCACGGGGCGGATGCCGCCCGAGAGCGACAGCTCGCCGACAAGGCAACACCTCGACAGATCGACCGTACGGTGGATCACGCCTGCACAGCGCAGAATGCCCGCAAGGATCGCCACGTCAAACGCCGAGCCCTCTTTTTTGCGGTCGGCGGGAGCAAGATTGACCGTCAGTGCAAGGTCGGGAAAGCGGAAGCCGCTGTTGAGTGCCGCGGTGCGCACGCGCTCCTTTGCTTCGCGAACGGCAAGGTCGGGAAGTCCCACGATCTCAAAATTTGCCATACGCTCCTGCGCGTCACATTCGACGCTGACAATAAACCCGTCAATACCGCAGATTCCCGCGGCGGATACCACAGATAGCACGGTCTTCCCCTCCTTTTTTGATATTGATTATAGTATAGCATACAAAAAAGCGTTTTGCAAGCAAAAAGCACCGCGCGTTGCGCGGTGCTTTTCCTTTTTTATTTCGCGTAGAGGTTGTCCTTGTTGTAAACACCCTGCTCGTAAAGGGCGGCAAAGGCATCGATCACGCTTTGCTTATCCTCGGCATAAGTGACGCCGAACCACTTATCGGGAGTGGGAATGACACGGACGGTCGCCTTGCCCGATTGGATCATGCTGTCAACCACGCCAGGCAGCAGGTATTCTGCCTTCACGTCGCCTTCCTTGATGCCCGCAAGGAACTTGGGGAAGCCCTCAGCCAGCTCGTCAAGGAATTCGGGGGTCAGTGCCCACATATTCATCGAAGCGATGGAATTGCCGTCGATGGGGGTACGTGCGCCATCCTGCTCGATTGCGGCGCCCTCGCCGTCACGCACAAGACCGCCGGTCTCGACCACGCGGGTCAGATACCCTTCCGCGCTGACATTGCAGATACCGCGCGTTACGGCGCCGTTGTCGCTGAGCGTGTTCTTCAGAATAAAGCCGGGCATACAGAAGGCGCCCTTCTTGCCTGCATTCTGCACCAGGAAATCGTGTGCGATGCGGAAGCCCTCTTTGCCATAGTAGTCATCGGCATTGATGACAAGGAAGGGCTCGTTTACGATGCCACGGCAGGAAAGCACTGCGTGACCCGTGCCCCAAGGCTTTTTGCGCTCGGCAGGGCAGGTAAAGCCCTCCGGCAGATCCTCTTTTTCCTGGAAGGCGTATGCCACGGGGCATACCTTTTCGATACGCTCGCCGATCACCTCGCGGAAGTCCTTTTCCAGGTCGCGGCGAATGATAAAGACCACACGGTCAAAGCCTGCCTCAAGCGCATCGTGGATCGAGTAATCCATAATGATCTCGCCATTGGGGCCGACAGGCGCCAGCTGCTTGATGCCGCCGCCAAAGCGCGAGCCGATGCCCGCTGCCATAATAACAAGACTTGTTTTCATAATATATCTCCTTGTTAAAAAATTCGATGTTAGTTTTATTGTATCACGGCAACAATAGGCTGTCAAGCAGGTCGCAAAAAAAAGACAAGCGCATCTCTTTTCCAAGCAAAATGTGTCTTTTCTGCCACCAAAACGCCCATCCCCTTGCAAAAGCCGACGGAATATGCTACAATATAATATCATTTACGGAAAGCGAGGCGATCGTGGTGCAACTGACATCCCCTCTCTTTCTGTTTCTTTTTTTACCCCTCGCCCTTGCGCTTTTCATGCTCACGCCAAAGCGCTGGCGGCGCGGCGCACTGACTGCCATTTCGCTTGCGTGGCTGGTGCTTGCCAATTACGGCAACCCATGGGACCTTTTGCACATCGCACTGACCGTGGCGCTTGCGGCAACGCTTTCGCGCTACGTAACAAAAGCAAGAGTGCTTGCTCCCATCGGCGCCGCTTGCCTTGTGCTTTCGCTGATCACATCCCGCCTGCTTGCGGCACTGTGCTCCTTTTATTCTTACCCAACGGGGCTTCTGTTTATCACCCTTTCGGGAATATCCCTGCTTTTTGATAAACAGCGCGGCGACACAAGACAGCGCGACAGCTTAGCCGATGTGCTTTGCTATCTGCTGTTTTTCCCCACCGCCACGCTGGGACCTGCCGTGCGCTATAAGCATTTTCTGCCCCTGCTTCGCAAAATCTCCCCCACGCCCACCCGCTTTTGTGACGGCATCCGCCTTTATATGCTGGGCTTTATCAAGCGTATTGCTGTGGCGGCTGTCTTTTACCG
>JBGVCY010000137.1:0-25089 GCA_045119135.1 Eubacteriales bacterium
CCCCAACGGTGCGCAGCAGTGTGGTCTTGCCCACGGCGGGGGGCGCATAAATCAGCACCCCGCGCGTGAAGCGAAGCGCGCGCAAGAGATCCGAGATCTCGCCGCCCAACTCGGGCGGCGCGGGGTGCGGTAAGCGAAACACCAGGGACGTCACCCCCGAAACGCCGACCACGCGATCCGACACCACGCCCGCCGTGCCGCAGACCCCTACGCGAATGCCGCCCGCCATTGTCACATATCCGCGGCAAAGCGTTTCGCCGTGTGCGTAAAGCGACCCGCCGCAGGCGCAGAGTAACAGCTCGTCGATCTCCTCGCCTGACAGCACGGTATCAAGCAACACATTTCCCCCCGCAACCGTCAGCGACGCGGCGCGGTCGCGCCGCAGGCGCACCTCCTCCACAGCAGTGGCAGGCGGTATGCGCTCGCCGATCTCGGCAAGCAGGCGTGCCGGCAACAGATCGTAAAGCACGCGCGGCAATATCTGCTCACTTTCCAATACCACGTGTTGCACCTCACCGCCTCCTTTTGGACAACCTTATGCAGCACAAAGCAAAAAAAGAACAGGGCTTGCCTGCTCTTTTATTTTGGTATTATAAAAAATTTACATTTTGATTATTTTATTTATACCAGATTCGCGGTATAATGCAAGTGTAATCCACCAAAGGAGACACCGACATGGATAAAAAGGTTTTAACGGTACAGGACATTTCCTGCGTGGGTCAATGCTCGCTGACCGTGGCATTGCCCATCATTTCCGCCTGCGGCATCGAGACCGCGATTCTGCCCTCTGCCGTGCTTTCCACGCACACCTCCGGTTTTAAGGGCTTCACCTTTCGTGACCTGACCGAGGATATCCCCGCCATTGTTGACCACTGGGAAAGGGAACGCATCCAATTTGATGCCATTTATACGGGTTATCTTGGCTCGCTGCGCCAGATCGATCTTGTGAAGGATCTGTTCGTGCGCGTTGCCGCTCCCGATTGTATAAAGGTCGTTGACCCCGCCATGGCAGACCACGGCGTGATGTACACGGGCTTTGACGATGCCTTTGCCGCGCACATGGCAACGCTTTGCGCCAAGGCTGATATTGTACTGCCCAACATTACCGAGGCAACCAAAATGCTGGGGATGCCCTTTGTTGCCGAAGGGTACACGCAGGATTACGTGGAAACCATCATGGAAGGGCTCCTTGCCTTGGGTGCCGGGACCGTTGTACTGACGGGCGTGGGCTTTGCACCCGATGCGCTGGGTGTTGCGGTACGCTCAAAGACCGACACCGAGACCTCGTATTACTTCCACGAAAGGCTTGCTAAAAACTCGCACGGTACGGGGGATATTTACTCCTCGGCGTTCGTGGGCGCGCTGATGCGCGGCAAGTCGGCATTTGATGCCGCCGTGATCGCCGCCGACTTTACGCTTGCGGGCATGAAGGCAACCGCCGACGATGACACGCACTGGTACGGCACCAAATTTGAAAAGGTTCTGCCCGCGCTTTGCGAAATGGTGAAATAAAAGCCTTCCCCTCCAAGGGGAAGACACCGAGCGTGTGCAAGGCGAATGAGGTGGAACAGAAGATCGTAAAGCACCTCATCGCATAAATGCGCTTATCTTTTATTGCAGGTGTCGAAAACACCTCATCAGTCACCTTGCGGTGACAGCTTCCCCTCGAGAGAGCCTATCACAAAAAGTGGGGATAAAATGAAGATTTATGACTTTAACGGCAGCAAGAATATTTGCGGTGCGCGGGTGAAGGAAGCACGGCGCGCACAGGGTCTTTCGCAAACAGATCTTGCGGCGCGGTTACAGATCGAGGGCGTCAACGTGGAGCGGGATAGCGTCAGCCGCATTGAGATCGGCACGCGCTTCGTCGCTGATTATGAATTGCGCGCGCTTTGCAAGATCCTGCGCGTCACTCCTGCCTATTTGTTGGGAATAGAATAAAAAGCTCCCTTACAAGGGAGCTTTTTTGTTTCGTCACGCGCCGGAAAAGCGCCTTGCGTAGCCGCAGCGGCGACACATCTCCTCGTTGGCGCGGTGGCAGGTAAAGCCATCGTAGATGGCGCGGGCGCGCGGGCTTTGCAAAATGTCGTCAAGCGGTGTGGAAAAGAGATTCCCGAGCGGCAGATTGCCGTCGGCATCCAGGCAACACGGCACCACGGTGCCGTCAACCAAAATGCCGATCTGATCGCGCAGAGCGCGACAGAAGATATCACGGTCGGCAGGCACGGCGGGCGCGGTGGGATCGGGCCACTCAAAATGCTCGCCCCATTCGAGAAACACCTTGTCGCGCGACAGCCGCACGCTCTCGCGGTGCGAGGACGGCCACTCACCGGGGAACGCCTTGTGCAGCCGTGCGAGGATCGCGCCGTTTTCCTCCTCGCCCTCGCCGCCGATATTCCAAAGGCGCAGCACCGTAATGCACCCCGCCGCCGCGGCGCGCTTGGCAAAGTCAATGCAGCTGTTAAAATAATCGGGGTCGGCAAAGGCGGCGTTTGCCGCGGGCGCGTGGAGCGAAATGCTGATCTTATACGGCAGGTTTTCCAACACCGTCCCGCCACATTTGGCAAGCAACGAGCCATTTGTCGTCAGAATGGGATAAAAGCCCTTTTCCCACGCGCGGCGCACAAAATGCGGAAACGCAGGGTGCAATAGCGGCTCGCCCATCAGGTGAAAATACAGAAATTTCACCTTGCCCACAAGGCGGTCGGTGAGCGCCTCAAATTCCGCTTCGCCGAGCATTCGTCGCGGGCGCTTCGTGCCGTGACAAAAGGAGCACGCCAAATTACACATATTGGTGATCTCTAAATACGCCTTGTCGATCATAGCGCACTCCTTTCTTTTATCGGGAGACTCTCCCGTTACATGGTCTTAAAGACCTTCAACCATTCCTCGGCGATGATTGCCGCGCCCGCAAGGGCGGGATGTACGCCGTCGACAAGAATACGCTCCGCGCCATACGCGGCGGCAGCGCGATCCAGCGGCGCTTGCAGGGCAACAAAGGGGAAGCCGTATTCGTCGGCAAGCTTTTTTACCACAGCGGCGTAGCCGTATATCGCGCGGAAGGCGTCAAGCGCCTCGTGCGTTGCGGTGCCGTCCAGAAAGAAGGGCTCGCACAGGATCAGCTTGACGTTCGGCAGTGCGCGCTGCGTATCCTCAATCATCATGCGATAAACGCGCTCGAAGCGATCCAGCTCCACACCGTTTTTGCCAAAAATTTCGTGCCACACGTCGTTCACGCCGATCAGAATGCTGATGACGTCTGGGGCTTCATTCCACGCATCGACCTTGATGCGTGCATACAGATCCACCACGCGATTGCCGCTGATGCCGCGGTTGATGATCTCATAGCGATCGGGGGCTTCGCCTGCCAGGCGACTTGCCACCCCATTGACAAAGCCCGTCCCAAGCCCATACAGGTGGTCGGTTTTTTCACGGTCGCGGTGCGCATCGGTGATGCTGTCGCCAAAAAATAGAATTTTCATAAAATTCCCTTTCCCGATCCCTTCTTATACGTTCAGGATCAGTGCGATAAATTCCAGATTTTCCTCTCCCACGTTCTTGATGCCGTGGCCCTCGCCCATGGGCGTATAGCTGACGTCACCCGCGCCGACACGATAGGTTTTGCCGCCCTCGGTATACTCACCGACACCCGACAGAATATAATACGCCTCGGAATCGGTGGTGTGGACGTGATAGCCCACCTCGGAGCCGGGCGTGAGCATTGCCTTGGCGAAGGTTTTGATCACGCCGGGCATATTGACGGCAAGCGACATTTTGTCAAGCAGAAGCCAACCCGCGCCACCCATGGGCGCACTTTCTACATTCTGCGGTACCTGATCTTTTTTAGCGAACATACTGCCCTCTCAAATTCGAATTTTCCCCGTTTGGGGGATGTCACCATTATACCATATTCTTCGACGAATTGCAATTTAAAACGGACACATCACCCGGAATCTCTCCCAAATGATGTGTCCGATTTTTTATTTGATTTTAGCAGTAAATTAAATTACTTTGCAGCTTCCTCAATCGCAACTGCAACAGCCACGGTCATACCGACCATGGGGTTGTTACCAGCGCCGATCAGGCCCATCATCTCAACGTGAGCGGGCACGGAGGAGGAGCCTGCGAACTGTGCGTCGCCGTGCATTCTGCCAAGGGTATCGGTCATGCCGTAGGAAGCAGGGCCTGCAGCCATGTTATCGGGGTGGAGGGTTCTGCCCGTGCCGCCGCCCGATGCCACCGAGAAATACTTCTTGCCGTTTTCCTGGCACCACTTCTTGTAGGTACCTGCAACGGGGTGCTGGAATCTGGTGGGGTTGGTGGAGTTACCGGTGATGGAAACGCCGACGTTCTCCAGACGCATGATCGCAACGCCCTCGGGCACGCTATCCGAGCCGTAGCACTTGACAGCGGCGCGAGCGCCGTTCGAGAATGCCTTCTCGGAAATGACGTTGACCTCTTCGGTAGCGGGATCAAACTGAGTCTTTACATAGGTAAAGCCGTTGATACGGGAAATGATGTAAGCAGCATCCTTGCCAAGACCGTTGAGGATTACGCGCAGGGGCTTGTTGCGCACCTTGTTTGCGTTCAGAGCGATCTTGATCGCGCCCTCAGCAGCGGCAAAGGACTCGTGACCTGCAAGGAAGCAGAAGCACTCGGTCTCCTCGGACAGCAGCATTGCGCCAAGGTTACCGTGGCCAAGACCTACCTTACGGTTTTCAGCAACCGAGCCGGGGATGCAGAAGCTCTGCAGACCGATACCGATCGCAGCAGCGGCATCCGAAGCCTTCTTGCAGCCCTTCTTGATAGCGATAGCGGCGCCAACCACGTATGCCCACTTTGCATTTTCAAAGCAGATGGGCTGGGTCTCTTCAACGATCTTATAGGGGTCGATGCCGTAAGCATCGCAGATCTCCTTGCACTCGTCAATGGAGGAGATACCGTATTCCTTCAGCGCGGCAAGAATTTTTGCCTCGCGTCTTTCATAACCTTCAAATTTTGCCATGATACTCTACCTCCTTTGATTAGTCCTTACGGGGGTCAATGTACTTAGTGGCATCAGCAAATCTGCCGTAAGTGCCCATTGCCTTCTTGTAAGCTTCGTTGGGCTCCATGCCCTTCTTGATAAAGTCGGTCATCTTGCCAAGAGAAACGAACTCATAGCCGATCACCTCATTGTTCTCGTCAAGAGCCATACGGGTGCAATAGCCCTCGGTCATTTCCAGGTAACGAACGCCCTTTTCCTTGGTGCCGTACATGGTGCCGACCATCGAGCGCTCGCCCTTACCAAGGTCCTCCATGCCTGCGCCGATAACAAGGCCGCCCTCGGAGAAGGCAGACTGGCTGCGGCCGTAAACGATCTGCAGGAACAGCTCGCGCATAGCGGTGTTGATGGCATCACACACAAGGTCGGTGTTCAGCGCCTCAAGAAGGGTCTTGCCGGGCAGGATTTCTGCTGCCATAGCGGCGGAGTGGGTCATACCCGAGCAGCCGATGGTTTCAACCAGCGCTTCCTCGATGATGCCGTTCTTCACGTTCAGCGAGAGCTTACAAGCGCCCTGCTGAGGTGCGCACCATCCCACACCGTGGGTGTATGCCGAGATATCGGTGATCTGTTTTGCCTGGATCCATTTGCCCTCTTCGGGAATGGGAGCAGGGCCATGATCGCAGCCCTTTTTGACCACGCACATGTGCTGAACCTCAAGGCTCTGTGCGTAAGGCATTTCACTTACATTGCTCATGTTTTTTATCTCCTTGTTAAAATTTACAATGTATGGGAAACGGACGAAGCCGTAACCTTTCAAACAATGGTGCCGAAGACCTCGCCAAAGGCGGCAGCGGCGTTGCACTCGTCGGTGTCGATGTGCATGGCAAGTGCGAATTTTTCCGAAACACGGACCACAACGTCATCAAAAATGAGGGGACGTGCGGTGTTTACTTGAACCTTGACGATCTGCTTGTCGGCAACACCGAAGGCAGCGGCATCGGCAGGGGTCATATGAATGTGGCGCTTGGCAATGAGCACACCCTGGGGCATTTCCACCTCACCGGCGGGACCCACCAGCTTCAAGCCGGGCGTTCCTGCCACGTCGCCGCTTTCGCGAACGGGCACACCCTTCAGACCAAGTGCGCGTGCATCGGTGAACGAAAGCTCAACCTGATCGGCACTGCGGAAGGGACCGAGGATGCTGACCTTCATTTCGCCCTTCGGGCCGACAAGAGTCACCTTTTCCTCGCAGGCGAACTGCCCGGGCTGGGAAAGATCCTTCTTATTGGTCAGCGTAGCATCCGCGCCAAACAGCGTGGCAAAGGTTGCGGCAGTCACGTGAATGTGGCGTGCCGAGGTTTCCACAATAAATTTGTTTTCCATATCAAAACCTCACTATGTAAAGTCTTACCTTGTAATTATAACATAAAATTTCGCACTTGTAAATGCAAAAAACAAAGAATTATCAAACATATTCGGGGCAAAATAAAGGAAAAAAGCAAAAGGAGCAAGCAATGAGCGAGGAAAAGGACAAATCGCACGAGAGCGAGCTTGAGGAAATCTTCAAAAGCGGGGGCGTGACCGCAGGCGTGGGGGGCAGTGCCATCCACTGCCTTTCGATCATCGGTCAGATCGAGGGGCACTATGCCGTGGGCGAGGGGCAGAAGGCGACCAAATACGAGCATCTGATCCCCCTGTTGGTGTCGATCGAGGAGAATCCCGACATCAAGGGGCTTTTGGTGATTTTAAACACCATGGGCGGGGATGTTGAGGCAGGGCTTGCGCTTGCCGAGATGATCGCATCGATGACCAAGCCCACCGTAACGCTTGTGCTGGGGGGCGGACATTCGATCGGCGTGCCGCTTGCGGTATCGGCAAAGCGATCCTTCATTGTGCCCAGCGCCACGATGACCATTCATCCCGTGCGCATCAACGGACTTGTGCTGGGCGTGCCGCAGACCTATCGCTATTTCGAGGATATGCAGAACCGTATCACCGATTTTGTGTGCCGCCATTCGCACATTGAAAAAGAAAAGCTGACCGAGCTGATGATGCGCCCCGATATGCTGGCAACCGACGTGGGCTCAATCATCGACGGAAACGAGGCGGTTTCCTACGGTCTGATTGACGAGGTTGGCGGTCTGGATGCCGCGCTTGCGGCACTGCGGGAAATGAACAAGGAATAAAAAAAGCCCGACACGTGTCGGGCTTTTTACTTCGAAACCGTGATAACGGTCAGCGGTTTTCCCTTCCTTTTGGCATAGTTGGCGGTATACAAGCTGCCACGCGATTCGCCATCCCAGATCACCAGAACGCAATCTGCCATATCGACCATTTCCTCGTTGCGCTTTAAGGGTGCCGCCTTGCCAAAGCGCGCATAATCGGGGCGCAGGATCAGCTTGGAGATCCGTTTTTCGTCGGCATAGCGCTCCGCCGCGGCATCGATGCCCGTAGCGCCACCCGTTATGATCATTTCCACTTCCCCCGACACATACGGCGTGAAATCAAACTCCTTGATTCCCCGCGAGCCTGCAATCATTAATTTCATATTGGTTCACCTCTTTTCATTTGATTGTACCCATATAAGTATATATCTTAAAGGTGGAATTGTCAAGGGTATTATATGCTTATTAAAATATATATTGAAAGAAGGTGATAATATGATTCGTTTGACATTAGACACTGCACTTGCCAAAGCAAATATCACGCGATACGCACTTGCGAAACGCACGGATATTCATTATCATATTATCGATAAATACTATAAAAACAAGGTCGTTCGTTACGACAGTTATGTGCTGGATCGCATCTGTATGGCACTTGACTGTGACATTTCGGACATCGTTTCGTTCACAAAGGAAGAAACTCTATGATTGCACAAAAAGCAGGCAGCACCGCGGTGCTGCCTGCTTTGCTTTTGGCGCTCAGATCCGTACCGTGACAGACCACGAGCCGCCGTAGGTTTTGTAATACTTGGCAAGACAAACGGGAATAGCGGCGATGCCGATTGCCTTTTGTGTTGCAGTTTTTTGTGTACTTGACATCACAAGCCTCCAAGTGATAAAGCGTTTTGATCCGCGCGCGAAAATGTCAAGTTTTTGCCACACCGTTTGAGATTTTTTGGAATGCAAGTGCAAAAAGAGGGCTATCAGAAGGAGCATGCTTTTGCGAGCATTTCTCAACAGAAAACAAAAAATTCAAAAAAGGGCTTGCAAAGAAAAACAAAATGTGTTACAATAAGGAATGCGCTGGTGTAGCACAGGGGTAGTGCAGCTGATTCGTAATCAGCAGGTCGAGGGTTCGAATCCCTCCACCAGCTCCAACAAAAAGGGCATCCCACAAGGGATGCCCTTTTTGTTGGAGTCGGCTGAGCCGAGAACCCTTGCAGCGCGAAGCGCGGCGAGGGTCTGAGGTGTGCCTTGCACACCTCGTGCGAAACGCTTGCGTTTCGCTGTCGAAAGGCGGCAAAGCCGCCGTCCCTTCACCGAATTTAACAGGGGCATCCCTTGAGGGATGCCCTTTTTGTTGGAGCCGGCTGAGCCGAGAACCCTTGCAGCGCGAAGCGCATCCCTTCATTTTGCATTTTGCATTTACTTTGGCATTCATTCGTGTTATAATAAAACTAACGCGAAAAAAAGGGGGTGCCGAAATGCTTGCAAACGAGGTTTACCTGCAATACGCTTTCAACCGTCAAAACATCGAGGCGGTGCTTTCGGCATTTGCCGAGGCGCACCAAGAGGATCTGCGCGAGAATTCCGATATGTTTGATCTCACGCGCGACAGCTTTTCGGGCAAGATGCACCCCAACGGACGCCTGCGCGCGCTGGAAGCGGAGCTTGCCGAGTGGAACGAGGATGACCTGCTCTTTCTTGCGGCGCTGATCGATGCGGGAATGGAGCTGTCACAAGGGCTGGCACACGCCGATTCGCCCCGTGAGCTGTCGGGGCTGGTTGCCGCCATTTATCGCGAGCGCGCGGCGGAAGAGCTTTCCGCGCCCGTGCTGGCTCACCGTCTGACCGAGCCAAAGGCAGGGCTTTTGCTGAAGCGTCTTTCGCTTGTCGCCCGCATCCTTTCGGGGGAAAACCAATAAAAACGCATAGCGCCATTCTCTTTCGCAAAAAATAAGCAAAAGTTTCATTTTGCGAGGGAACGGTATGCTTTTTTCCTCATTTTCCTTTCTGTTTTGGTTTCTGCCCGTCACACTGCTGCTCTATTTTTTGCCCGCGCTGTTTCTCGGTCGCCGCACGCTTGCGTGGCAAAACGGCGTACTGCTTGTGATGAGCCTGATCTTTTACGCGTGGGGCGAGCCGATCTACCTGCTTCTGATGATCGCCACCGTGGCTGCCGACACCCTGTTCGGAGTGTGGCTCCCTCGCGCGCGCCATCCGCGCGCGGTGCTGACGGTCGCCATTATTCTGCACGTGGGACTGCTATTTTATTTCAAATACGCTTCCTTTTTCGCGGGGCTCTTGGGGCTGTCGCTCACCGCGCCGCGATTGCCGCTTGGCATTTCGTTTTACACCTTTCAGGCGCTTTCCTATGTCATCGATGTTTACCGCGGCAGGGTCGTCCCCGAGAAAAATCCTGCCCGTTTGGGGGTATACGTGGCGTTGTTTCCACAGCTTGTGGCAGGACCCATTGTGCGATACACCGATGTGGCGACCGCCCTTCACGAACGGCGGCACAGCGTGGGGCTTGCTGCCGCGGGCACGCGGCGCTTTGCCGCAGGGCTTCTGAAAAAGCTGCTGCTTGCGAATCCTATGGGGGCGCTTTTCACCCTGTTGGTCGCACGGGGCGCGGCACTTTCGGCGCTGGGAGCGCTCACGGCGCTGATTGCCTTTGCCCTACAGATCTACTTTGATTTTTCGGGCTATTCGGATATGGCGATCGGTCTTGGCCGTGTGTTCGGCTTCGATTTTCCCGAAAACTTCCGATACCCTTACACGGCGCGCAGTATCACCGATTTCTGGCGGCGCTGGCACATCACGCTCTCGTCCTTCTTTCGCGAATACGTCTACTTCCCCCTTGGCGGCAGTCGCCGCGGTGGATGGCGCACGGTGCGCAATCTCTTTGTGGTCTGGTCGCTGACGGGGCTTTGGCACGGCGCTTCGTGGAACTTTATTCTGTGGGGCGTGTACTATTTTTTGCTTCTTGTGCTGGAAAAGTTCGTTTTGCGCCGTTTTCTGCCCCCCGTTTCCGCGTTTTTTGCGCACACGGCGGCACTTTTGGGAATTCTTGGCGGTTGGCTGATCTTCGCCTTTGACGGCAGTACGCCAACGCTTACCTTCGCGGCGCTTGGCGGCTTTGTGCGTTCGCTCCTTGGCTTGGGCGGCGGATTTGTGGCACGCGCCGAGCTGTACGACATTGTACGCCATCTGCCTCTTTTTGCCCTTGCCGTGCTTGGCTGCACGCCGCTTCCCCGTCGCATATACCGCAGGATGGTAGCAAAAAAACGCCGCGCGTGGCTGCGCGCGGCACTGCCGCTTGCCGCCCTGCTGCTGGCGATCGTCGAGCTGTCGGATGCGGGCTTCAATCCCTTTCTTTACTTTCGATTTTAATGGTGAGGTGACCATATGAATAACAATGATACAAACACGCGCCGCACCCGCGGCACAGCCGTGTCGGTGATCGGCATTGGCGCGAACCTTTTGCTGTTTGCCGCAAAGTTTCTCGCGGGCACACTGCTCGGCTCGATTTCGGTGCGCGCCGATGCGATGAATAACCTATCGGATGCGGCATCCTCGCTGATATCGCTTTTCAGCTTCCGTCTGTCGGCAAAGCCCGCCGACCGCGAGCATCCCTTCGGGCACGCGCGCATCGAATACGTGGCATCGATGATCGTTTCCTTTCTGATCCTGTTTGTCGGTGTCGAGCTGATCCGCGGCTCGGTGGAAAAGCTGATTGCGCCCGTTGCCACCGCCTTCAGCCTGCTTGCCGTGATCATTCTGTCGGTATCCATCGCCGCCAAGCTGGGGCTGGCGTTGCTGAATCACCGCGTGGGCAAGCAGATCGATTCTGAGGTGATGCGCGCCACCGCCGCCGACAATCTATCCGATGCGGCGGCAACCTCGGCAGTGCTGATCGCCACCCTTTTGTCTCGCGTGATCCCCGCACAGATTGCGATTTATATTGACCCCGTTATGGGTGTTTTGGTTTCGATTCTGATTTTTGTTGCGGGCGCGCGTGTGCTGAACGACACCAAGAATTCGATCCTTGGTACCGCCCCTGACAAGGAAACGGTCGACACCGTTCGCCGCGTGGTGGGCGAATATCCTGATGCACTTGGCATCCACGATCTTGTGGTGCACACCTATGGCGCAGGGCACACCATTGCCACACTGCACGTCGAGGTGGACGGCAAGCAGGACATTTTTACATCGCACGACACCATCGATCTGATTGAAAAGCGCTTGCGCTGTGAGTACGGCATAGAATGCACCATACACCTTGACCCCATCACGGTGGGCGATCCCCTGACCGATGAGTGGCACCGACGGGTTGCCGCGTACGCACAGCAGATACACCCCGATATCCGCATCCACGATTTTCGTATGGTGCCCGGCACTACGCATACCAACCTGATTTTTGATATGGAGGTGCCCTTTGAGGTAAGCGAAAGCGATGCCGCACTGAAGGTGCGCATCTCCGAGCTGATCGCGGCAGAGGCGCCCTGCTATTTTACCGTGATCACGGTTGACAGAGTATAAAAAAGACCCCCGTACGGGGGTCTTTTTTATGAGCTTTCCTTCGTGCCGCGGCGCACCGCGCGGCGGGTGCGATTCAGTGCCGCGATCGATTCGTTCAACACGGTGCGCAGCTCGGGGTCAAGCCCCGTGTACGAGCGCAGGATCTGACGCGCGCTTTGCAGCAGGTTGGTACCAATGCCCGACACCGTATCCTGATTGGTGCTCTCCAGCACGGTAAACAGCGCTTCGCCAAGCAGGCGGCGCTTCTCGGGGCTCATCCCCGCCACGAATCGGTCAATGATTTCCTCGGTTTCTTTGCCAAACGCCGTGCGCTCGGTCGTATAGACGAAATCCGCGCCCCGCACCTGCCAGGAATAGGCATCGTGCTGCATGATGCCGCGCGCATCGCTTTTGACGATCCGATAGCGCTCATCGTGCTCCAGCAGCACCCCCACGATCGAGGATTCGGGCAAAAAAGTATGGATACGGGGGCGCAATTCCTTGTATTCGGGGCTTGACATCGTATCGTCACAAAAGCCGGGGCCATCGTTGTTGTACACCGCGCGGATGCGGTGACGGAATTCCTCGCCGCAAAAGACGGCGGCAAAAATTGCCAAATTGCCGCCCTTGGAGTGTCCGCCCACAAACAGGCGGCGCAACGGGTGGTGAAGCGCCACCTCGCGCAGGTAATCAGCCGCCTCCATCTGGGCGGGCACGGGACATTCGTAGCTCATACGGAAATCCTCTTTCCACCCCACAAGCGTATCGTCGGTTCCCTCAAACGAAACAAACAGATTCTGCCCCGGCAAGAGGATGCTTAAGGCGGCAAACTGCATCCCCTCCTTGCGGTCGATGACCTTGCGTGCCGCGACCAGACGCAGATTGGCAAAGCGGGGCGACGATGCCAGCTGTCGCAGCAGGCGGTGGTGGTTTTCCTCGCTTCTATCCCCCGATACGGGGTGTGAAAAATAGCGCTCAGCGGCATCCGCCAAGCGGATCGGCTCGGCACCGGGCGACGAAGGGACGATCCCCTCCAGACGGATATAGGGCAGGATCGAAAGGATCAGCGCATCAACGGGTGAGAGCGCCGCGTTGCCAAGGGTGATATCGCCGCGCCAATCCAAGTAATCAAAAATATTGCTCATACGCTCCCCCTTTCTTTTTCTCTTTTTATGATAGCATATTCAAAAATGGCTGTCAAGGTGACAAGATATGACAAATCACGCCACGCTTGACAGCGCGCGCCGCGCTTGCTATAATAAATAGAAGAAATCCTCAAAAGGAGCAGTGTTATGGCAGAAGCATTTACCGAACGAACAACATTATTGCTTGGTGAAGATGCCGTCAAGCGGCTTTCTGCCGCGCGGGTGGCAGTATTCGGCATTGGCGGCGTGGGCGGCTACGTGGTCGAGGCGCTGGTGCGCGCGGGCATTGGCACGTTGGATCTGTTTGACCCCGACACCATCAGCGAAACCAACATCAACCGCCAGCTTTTGGCACTGCACAGCACCGTGGGAGCATATAAGACCGCGGTTGCCGCGGCGCGCGCAAAGGATATCAACCCCGACGTTACCGTGAATTGCCACAACGTTTTTTATTGGCCGCCGAACGCCGATGAATTTGACCTTTCGGTGTACGATTACATTGTAGATACCGTTGACCCCGTCACCTCGAAAATTGAGCTGGCGAAGCGCGCCAAGGCGCTTGACGTGCCGATCGTTTCGTGTATGGGCACGGGCAGCAAGCTGGATGCCACGCGCTTTCAGATCAGCGACCTGACCAAGACCTGGGGCTGTCCTCTGGCACGCGCGATGCGCGACCTTGGCCGCAAATCGGGTATCAAGCACCTGCGTGTGGTCTGGTCACCCGAGGAAGCGAAGGGCGACACCATCTTTATCGGCCGCGGTCGCTACGTGCCGGGCAGTATCTCCTTCGTGCCTGCCGCCGCCGCGATGCTGCTCTGCGGCGAGGTCATCAACAATCTGATTGCTCCCAAGGCAGAGCAAACCGAATAAAAAAGAGCCTGTCCCGAAAAGGGACAGGCTCTTTTTTTAGATTCTGCGCATTTTTCCGCCAAGCGGTGTGCCGTTTTGGTATGCCGCGATCACGGCATTGACCTCGGCAGGGGTCTCGACGGTAAAGAGGTAATGTCCGCCCGTAAGGCGCGCGGCGGCAAGGTCGCGGCGCTTATCGCTCATCACGGTGGGACGGGAATTGACCAGAATGTTACGGTGCGGGGGCAGGCGCAGGATGGGAAAGCGCTCGCCTTGTCTGTCGACCAGCGCGTTGTTATCCGCCGCGCAAGCGCGGCAGTCGCCAACCTCACGCCCCGCACATTTCTCAAGCAGCATCAAAGGCACTCTGCCGTAAACGATCGCATCGCACGCGCCGCCGATATCGCGGATCTGCGGCAGGGTCAGCTCGGGCGAGAGCAGTGCATCCGCAAAGCCCAGCTCCAGCACGGTGGAAAGCGCGCGCTCGTTGCAGATATTCAGGCGAAAATCGGCGTGGGGTACAAGCCCCGCCTCGCGCGCCAGCGCCAGGTGACCGATATTGCCCACAAGTGCGTGTTTTGCACCCCCGTCCACCGCCTTTTTGAGCGCCGCAAGCACATCCGCGCGCTCGCGGTCAAAGACAACAGGGGGGATTACCACGCCGTCGGCGGGGGCAGCAAAGGCGTGAAGGGGCAGATAGATATGTGCAAAAAATGCGCTTGCCGCAGGGGTGATCTGCGCGGCGTGCTCAAAGCGGGCAGTGGGGGCTACTTGGCGCGCGCCAGCGGCGCGCGCACGCGGTGCGGTGGGCGATGCCGCAAGGGCCCTGCCCTCTTCGGCAAGCGCCGCCAGCGCCTCACGCCGCAAGGCGTTCAGGCGCGAGACCGGCACCATCAGACCCGCATCCAGATCAACCGTCACGGCGGCGGGGGTATAGGGCGTGCCACCAAAGCGGCAGAGATTCTTTTTCACGCCCTCGGCATCCATCGGCGCATTCTGCGCCGCAAGGGGTGCGTCCCCTGTTACGGTAACGCTTCGCCCATTTGCCGAAAGGGTCAGCGAAAGCGGCGTATCGCGCCGCATCAAAAAGCGCACATCCAGCGGAATTTTGCGCGTGATCCCCTCGAACGGGGGTATTTTTTCGCGCTGTTGCTTGTCGGCTTCGGTACGCACGCCAAGCATGGCGTGCGAAATGTGATCCTTGAAATACGCATCGGTAAAGCCCGAGCGCGAAAAGACGTCGGAAAGGTGGCTGATCTCCGCGCGATCGGCGGCGCGCCCCTCGTCAAGCAGGCGGCGATAGATCGCCGTGACCTCGCGCACATATTCAGGCGCCTTCAGGCGCCCCTCGATCTTCAGCGACGAAACCCCCATTTCGATCAGGGTCGGAATCTCGCCCGCAAGGCACATATCCTTAAGGGACAAAGGGTATCTTCCCTTGGCATCGGGCAGGCGGCAGGGCTGGGCGCAAGCGCCGCGATTTCCACTCCGTCCCCCCACCAACGAGGAAAACAGGCACTGCCCCGAATGCGAGACGCAATGGGCACCGTGTATAAAGATCTCGATCTCCATTCCACTCTCGCGCACCAATCTCTCGATCTCCGTGCGGGGCAGCTCACGCGCGGGCACCATACGGCAAAAGCCAAGCGATCCCAACGCCTTTGCGGCATCCACGTTGTGCCCCGAGCATTGCGTGCTGGCGTGCAGGGCAAGATCGGGAAAGGCACGATGCAACAGCCGTGCGCCGCCAAGGTCGGCAACGATCAGCGCATCCACGCCCGCGCGGTACGCCGCCTCGGCGGCGTACAGGTATTCGCTCTCCTCGCGATCGGTATACAAGGTATTCTGCGCTACGTAAGCCGATACCCCGTATGCGTGGCAAAGCGCCACTGCCTCGCGCAGGGCGCCCTCGTCGAAATTCTCGGCGCGCTGTCGCGCGTTGAAGGCGCCCGCGCCGAAATATACGGCATCTGCGCCCCCCTCGATGGCGGCGTGCAGCGCCTTCATCGAGCCTGCGGGAGCAAGCAATTCGGGCAGACGCTTACTCATTGCCCGGGGTACGGGGGGTAGAACGGGGTGCGGTTTCTAAGATCTCGTCAAGATCCATCTGCTCGTATTTGTGTGTGGTCTGCTGCTCGCCCGGCGTTACCTCAATGGCAGGCTCGGGATCGACCTCGGTATAGGATGCCGACGGCTCACGCGTGACCACGCCGCACATCGAAACCAGCTTTTCGCGCAGCTCGCGCACCTCGCTGAGGATCGAAAGCACCTGATCGTGCATACGGTCGGCGCGGGCGTTGGTCTCGTTATTCTGGCGCACCAGCTTGGCGTTCAAGCCAAACAGGGTCGCATTATCCTGCAGCAGTGCATCGTTTCTGCCGCGGCTGATCTGCAGCTCGGCGCGCAGCGTTTCATTCTCGCCGCGCAACAGGGTCGCCTCAAGGGTGTTGCCCTCGGGGTCTGCCTTATGTAAAATTTCCTCCAGCTCGCGGATGCGCTCCTCAAGATGCATCACCTGCGTGCTGAAATCCAGCGCGGTCAGCAGTGCCGCCTCGGTCTTGGTGCAGAAGCGGTTTCTGTCAGAGGTCAGTGCGCGGACCTGCTTGTCAATGGCGCTGACGGCGGCATCCACCACCTCTTGTGTTTCCTCGCATACAATATTCATCTGAACATCGGCAACGGTAATCGCAAATTTTTGTCTCATGTTCGTTCCTTTCCCAAAAAGCCTCTTGCAATGCGGGGCGTTTTGGCGTATAATGTAGATAATTGTTCGGCGCGATGCTTGTCCCGCCTGTCTTCCATTCCATTATAATACAAACACACACTTTTTTCAAATCTTTTTTTAAGGAGAACGTGATTTTTATGTCGACAATTTCCACCGGTCGCCGCATTGTGGTAAAAATCGGCTCCTCGACCCTGACACACGAGGAAGGACATTTGAATCTGCGCCGTATCGAGGCGCTGGTCAAAACCCTTTCGGATTTCAAAAACGCAGGACGCGAGGTCATTCTGGTCTCGTCGGGCGCCGTCAGCGCAGGCGTGGCAAAGATCGGCACGCACCGCCCCACCTGCACGCGTGAAAAGCAGGCGATGGCGGCTGTGGGGCAAACCGAGCTGATGAAGCTGTACTCCCGCTTCTTTTCGGATTACGGCCACACCGTGGCACAGATTCTGCTGACCCGCGACGTGCTGGATATGCCCGATCGCCGCGCCGCCGCCGAGGATACCTTTCATACCCTGCTGGATATGCACTGCATCCCGATCGTTAACGAAAACGACTCGGTCTCGACCGAGGGACTTGACTTCGGCGGAAACGATGTGCTTGCCGCATACGTGGCACAGGTGGCGCACGCCGATATTTTGATCAACCTATCGGACGTGGACGGTCTTTTTGACAGCGACCCGCGCAAGAACCCCGACGCAAAGCTGATCCCCGTGGTCGAGGATATCAGCGATGATCTGCTCGCCCTGGCGGGTGGCGCCGGCACGGCGCGCGGCACGGGCGGTATGTCGGCAAAGCTGCTGGCGGCACGCATGGTGCAGGATGCAGGCATCCCGATGTACATTCTCAACGGCAAGGACCCCACCGTGCTTTACGACCTGCTTGACGGCAAGCAGATCGGCACCTATTTTGCGGCAAAGAAATAAAAAACCCCCACACGGGGTATAGAAAGAGACCTGTTATGAAGCTTCTGGCACTTGGCGACGTGGTAGGCGAGCGCGCGCTTGACTATCTCCGCCGCACCCTTCCCGAGCAGCGCCGCGCGCTTGGCGCAGATCTTGTGATCGCAAACGGCGAAAACGTCTGCGATATCCACGGCATTTCCCCCGCCGCGGCAGAGACTCTGCTTGCCGCGGGCGTTGATATCATCACCTCGGGCAACCACGTGTTTGACCGACGTGATATCTACCCCTATCTTGACGAATCTCACACCATTGTGCGCCCTTTGAATTACCCTGCTGAATGTCCCGGCGTGGGCGCACGCATCGTAACCTCTGCCGACGGGTGGCAGGTTCTGGTGCTGAACGTGTCGGGCTGTGTGTTTATGGATGCGCTCGGCAACCCCTTTGCGGCGGTACAGCACGCGTTGGATGCGCACCGTCCCAAATACGATATTGCGGTGCTGGATATCCACGCCGAGGCAACCTCGGAAAAGCTGGCGATCGCCCATTATTTTGATGGCAAGCTTGCCGCCGCCTTTGGCACGCACACCCACGTGGCAACCGCCGACGAGCAGATCCTGCCGAACGGCACGGGGTATATCACCGACCTTGGTATGACAGGCCCCGAGGGCAGTATTCTTGGCGTTACCCCCGCCGCCGTCATCGAAAAAATGCGCACGCATATGCCCCGTCGCTTTACCGTCGCCGAGGGCGAGATCCGCGCACACGGGGTGATTTTTGACATCGATGCCGCCGCAGGAAAGACCCGCAGGGTGGAACGGATTACGTTCTGATTTACAAAGGCTTTTCTGCTTTTACGCCAACCCTTGGTGCATCGCGGATTGCGGATCGTCGAGGACGTCGGTCCGTTCCAAGCCCAAAGAACGCTTCGAAAGGGAAACGATCGATCTATGAGTAAAGTTAAATTCCGTGGCGGCACATTGCTTGCCCCCGTCCCGCCCGTAATGGTATCCTGCGGTACGATGGAAGAATCCAACATTTTAACCGTTGCGTGGACGGGAATTCTCAACACCGTACCCCCGAAAACCTATATCGCCGTGCGCCCCTCGCGCCATTCACACGCGATCATTCGCGAGCGCGGCGAGTTTGTGCTGAACCTGACCCCCACCAATTTGGTGCGCGCCGCCGACTTTTGCGGTATGTACACGGGTGCCAAGGTAGACAAATTCAAGAAGTGCCGTCTGACCAAGGCGGCGGCAGACGAGGTGTCGGCACCGATGATCGCGGAATGTCCCCTGTCGCTTTGCTGTCGCGTGACCGAGATCAAGCCGATGGGCTCGCACGACCTGTTTTTTGCCGACATCGTGGCAGTTTACGCCGACGAGGAGCTGCTTGACGATAAGGGTAAGCTGCATCTCGCTCGCGCCGGGCTCACTGCCTATGCACACGGCGAATACTTTGCGCTTGGCAAGCGCATCGGCACCTTTGGCTTTTCGGCACGCAAAAAGGGCAAAGGTCAGAAAACATAAGCAGCGATATCAAAAAGCCCCCCTTATGGGGGGCTTTTTTGTTTGCACGGCGAAGTGACATTTTCCCCTCCATTCCGCGCCTGCGGCACGGCGCTGCCAGCATTTACCTGTGCCACAGGGTGCAAAATTGTGGTAAAATGGACACATCCGACGGCGGAGAAGGATCCCCTCTGTCATCGGGCTAAAGGAGGTCTATGTTATGAAACACCGATTTTTGAAGCAAGCGATCGGCATCCTGCTTCTCTTTTCACTCGCTTGCCTGCCCGCCGCGGCGATCACTCCCACCTATACCATCAGCGGCGCTTACCGAGGCTCCCGCTACCACAACAACCTGCTGACGTTGCCCACCACGGGCGACCTTGCCTTTGACGTGGTGGCGGTGGCGCTTTCACAGCTGGATTACCACGAGGGGAACAGCACCGCCGACTACGCAGGTCAAAATGCAAACGGCACGCGCAACTATACCGAATACAACCGCGCGCTCGGCTCGGTTGGGGGTACATACAGCTACTATTGGTGCGCAGCTTTCGTTTCGTGGTGCTTAAAGCAAGCGGGCGCGGGCAACAGCGCGGGCGGATCGTTTGCCAGCTGTACGCTGTGGGTCGATGCCTTGCGCGATATGGGTCGCTACTCCACCCGTGCCTCGGGCTATACCCCCAAGGCGGGCGACCTGATCTTTTTCCGCTCGGCAGGCGTTTCGCGCGCATCCGATCACGTCGGCATCGTTCGTTACGTCAAGAACGGGCGCGTTTACACGGTTGAGGGCAATTCCTCAAACCGCGTTTCCGCCAACCATTACGCCCTGACCGATACGTATATTGTGGGGTACGGCAGACCGAATTACGCCTCGGGCTATACTCTGCCGACAACGGCGCTTGCCGCCGAGGATCAGATGACCGGCTTTTATACCGTGACCAACTCCTTTGTCAATGTGCGCGCCGCCGCCACCGCAACAGCGACCAAGCGCGGCACGCTGCAGCGGGGTGAGCTGATCAAGATCACCTCCGTAAAGGATGGCTGGGGTATGTTTTACTACAAGGAAAAGACCGCGTATGTCTCGCTTGATTACGTTGACTTCACCTCACCCTTGCAATACACGGTTTCCTACATAACAGACGAGGGTCAAGGAAGTCCTTTCAAAGCAAGCTATTACAGTGTTGAGCGCTGCTATGTGACCGACACTGTTCCCATACGCGAAAACCACGTATTCATCGGATGGAAGGACGATTCCGGCAAGGTGTTTACCGCAGGGGATACCCTGCCCCTTGGCGACCTTTCTTTGACGGCAGTCTGGGAAGCTCTGCCTGCCACAGAATCGCCCGATACAGACACGCCGCCCACCGATAGCGAATCGGTGGAAAACGAGGGCTTTTTCGATACCCCCGGCGGCATTCTTGAGAACACGGCTCCGAGCATCGGCACCGCACAAGCAAGCAACGAGAACCGCGCCGCAGGAATCGCCGCAGGTGTGGTGATCGGCGCGGCGGCGTTTGCCGCCACGGGCGTGTGGTATTACCGCAAGAAGCACAAGGACGAGGAAGAGTGAGACACGTCCCCCTTCCCCTTCATTTTGCATCCGCTCACGGCTTTTGATTTGCCATTTGACAAATTGTCGCTTTTGATATACAATAGTATTTAGTTTATCTTCTTTTGTCAAAACGGTTGTTTATCGAAAGGAATCAACATGGGAAAACCAAGGAAAAGCTTTGCCCTATGGATCGCGGGCTACGTGCTGCGCGGTCTGTTTGCCGCCGTGATCTTTGCGGTCTGTGCGCTGATGCTGTGGCGTGTCTTTATCGCCGCGCGTGTCCCCTCGGACCTCAAGCGCCTTGCCCCCAACGAAACGCTTGTCAACGCCTACCGCGAAAACGGCAACGACCTGACCCTTTGGTGGCAGGAGCAGGCAACGGTGACACGCGCCGAGCACAATTCGGGTTACTTCGGCGTGCCCTACTTCATCTTCATTGACGAAGCCGAGCAGGTGCAGGTGATCTTCCGCTACAACAACGGAACGCTGAAAAGCGTGCGTGACGATATGAAGCTTGCCGAAACGCCCCCGCGCGGCGAGGAGATCTTTGATCTGTCGCTGGTGACGGTGAAGGACCTGACCCCCGCGGATAAGAGCGATAACGTGGATGGCAGCGAAAGCCTTGCCAAGTCGCGCATTGCGCCCACCGCGTGCGAGGTTTCGACCACCCTGCTGTATACCTATTACCGTGTCACGTTTGACGGGGTATCGACCGCCGAGGACGTGATCACCATCTTCCTTGACGTGTACTTTGAGGATGCCGTTGATTACGATGCCGAGGCATACGGAACGCTCCGCCTTTACCACTGTGAGAGCGAGCGCATTCCGATCGACCTTTCCTCGAAGGAAAAGAAGTCGTTTGATTGAGGTGTGAGATGTACGAATACCGTCCGCCAAGACAAAACGTGATCGCACGCGTGCTGGCACTGGGACTTTTTCTGCTGACTGTGATCTGTTTTATCCTTTCCGCACAGCTGCCGCAATGGGCGATCCTGTTTCAAAGCTCAGGGCTTTTATTGCTACTTCCTGTCATTCAAATTGTGACCCGTTACCTTGTTTTACGTCACCTTTACCGCTTGGTGCCGTATGAGAGCGGCGAGGTTGACCTTGAGGTGTACACCTGGCGCGGGGGCGACAGGATGCAGCTGGTGGCACGCATTGGGCTTGACGAGATCACTGCCGTGACCCCCCTTTGTGCCGCAAACCGCCGCGCGCCCAAGGGGATGCGCCGCTACAATTACGCGCCCGACATCCGCCCGTCGCACGCCACGGTGCTGTCACTCACCAACGGTGACGGCGACTGCGAGCTGCTGCTTTGCCCCGATGAAACACTGCTGAATGCGCTGAAGAGCGCCGTAAAAAGCAAATAAAAAACACCCCGTTCGCTATCGAACGGGGTGTTTTTACATATAGGGGCGATAGGCGCGGTAGGCGGCGGGGATGGCAAAGCCCTTGTCAATTTCGTCGCGCGGTGCAAAAAAGAGATCACGTGACAGCGTTTCACACACCGTCAGGGCATCCTCGGGTGAGAGGATGACCTCATAGCCTATCATATGCCACTCGATATGGGAGAAGATGTGCTTTGCATCCTCAAGGGGCGTGAGGTACAGCGGCGTGATGCCCTTTTCTGCCAGATACGCCGCCACCTCGGCAAGTGTGCGCTTGCCCGCAAGGCAAAAGGGCTCAAAAAGCCCTGAAAGCAGACCCGTTTCGGGCCTTTTCTGCAAAGCGACCGTGTCGCCCGCGCGCAGGATCAGAACGGTGCGCTCCTCGATCTTACGGGGCGCGGGCTTCTTGCGCACAGGCAGCTCACATTCACGCCCCGCGCGGCGCGCCGCGCATACCCCCGCCAGGGGGCAGCTTTCGCATTTTGGCACACCGTTTGGCAGGCAAACGGTGGCGCCAAGCTCAATCATTGCCTGGTTGAAGTCCGCCGCGTGCGCGGCAGGCTGTGCCGCCGCCACGGCGGCGGTCAGCTCTTTTTTGTTTTTGGGGTCAAGGATGTCGCCTTCAAACGAGAGCAGCCGCGCGGCAACGCGCAGGACGTTGCCGTCCACCGCAGGGTACGGCAGATCAAACGCAAACGAGCAGATGGCGCCCGCTGTGTATTCGCCGATGCCCGACAGCGCCAGCACCTCGTCATACGCTTGCGGAAACGCGCCACCGTGCTTTTCGCATACCGTTACCGCCGCTTTTTTGAGATTGCGCGCACGGCTGTAATAGCCAAGCCCTTCCCACAGCTTCATCAGCTCATCGTCGGGAACGGCGGCAAGGCTTTCGATATCGGGCAGACGGTCAAGGAAGCGCTGATAGTAGCCCTTTACCGCCTCAACACGGGTCTGCTGCAACATAATTTCAGAAATCCAGATGCGGTACGGATCGCGTGTGTGCCGCCACGGCAGGTCGCGCTTGTTCGCCTGATACCACGGCAAAATGGGGGTAAGATCGGGTAGCACAAGATCTTTCATAGCGTCTCCTTTCTTCATTTAGGCGGGATACGGGTGGGTTTTTCGGCGCTTTGATATGCAGAACGGGCGAGCACAGCGGCGAAGGTGTAGAAACCTACTCCGCGTCCTGTGTTCGCCCGTTCTGTGCCAAAGATAGCGGTCTTTATTTCAAGAAGCCGCCGATGATTTGCTCCTCTGCCTCTTTCTCAGTCAAGCCAAGCGTCATCAGCTTGATCAGCTGCTCGCCCGCGATCTTACCGATCGCCGCCTCGTGAATGAGGGATGCCTCGGGATGATTTGCCTCGATCTCGGGGATGGCGGTCACGCGCGCGCCATCCATAATGATGGCATCACATTCGGTGTGACCCGTACAGCGATTGTTACCATTGACGTGCGAGACAAAGTGCTGGCTGGATTCGTCGCGCGCCACCGAGCGGGACACGACGTGCGCGCCGCAATCGGCACCGTTCAGATCAACCTCAAACAAGGTCTTGGCAAACTGCTTGCCGTGAGTCATAATCTTTTCGCGCACCGTCAGGGTTGCGCCGTCGGCAAGCGTGGCGCGCGTGATGCGGTCGGTCGAATCCACGCCGCCGATCTGGGTGGATTCCATTTCCATATAGGAATCCTTCTCCATTTCAATCACGGTGGTGGGGTTCATCACGTTTTCGCCGTTTCCGTCACCCTCGCCATAATGCTTTTCCACGTACCGTACACGGGCATTTTCACCGATATGGAAGGTGTGGATGCCGCTGTGCTCGTTCACGCCGTCGCCGCAGTTGTGGATGCCGCAGCCCGCGATGATGGTGATATCCGAGCCCGCACCGATATAAAAATCGTTGTACACGGTCTCGCGCACGCCTGCCTTTGCCAGCAGGACGGGGATATAAATGCTTTCGTTTTTGGTACCGGGCTTGACGTGAATTTCGATACCCGTTCGCTCGGTATTCTTGACAATTTCGATATTGGCAGTCGAGCTTGCATCAAACAGCTCACCATCCACGCGCAAGGAAAATGCGCCCTGCGGCATATCGTGCAGGCCTGCGACCTGCTCCAAAAGATTCTTTTTGATCAGATCAAGCTCAGCCATTTCGCACCTCCTCACGGGTATAGCGGCAGCCGCCGTGTGCGCCGAGAATTTCGGGCAGGATCTCGTTTTTCGCGCCCGTAGCCGCCACCTTGCCGCCTGCGATCACCACGATCTTGTCGGCAATGTCAAGGATGCGCTCCTGGTGCGAGATGATGAGGATCGAGCCGCGCGTGCGCTCGTGCATTCCCTCGAACACGCGGATGAGGTTATTGAAGCTCCACAGGTCGATGCCTGCCTCGGGCTCGTCAAACACCGAAAGCCTGGTGCCGCGCGCGAGAATGGTAGCAATCTCGATGCGCTTCAGCTCGCCGCCTGAAAGAGAGGCATTGATCTCGCGGTTGATATACTCCTTGGCGCAAAGACCCACCTCAGAGAGGTATTCGCAGGCGCTTGCCACCGAAATGTTCGAGCCGACTGCGAGCGAGATCATATCCTTGACGGTGATGCCCTTGAAGCGCACGGGCTGCTGAAAGGCAAAGCTGATGCCGCGGCGCGCGCGCTCGGTGATCGACAGATCGGTGATATCCTCGCCGTCAAAGAGGATCTTGCCCGAGGTCGGCTTTTCGATGCCCGCAATGAGCTTTGCCAGCGTGGATTTGCCACTGCCGTTGGGGCCCGTGATGGCGACAAAGCGCTCGGAAATTTGCAGATTGATATCCTCAAGGATGACCGATTTCCCGCCCTCCTCGGCAGGAACGGTAAACCCGACGTGTTGTAATTCCAGCATAATTGCTCCTATCAAAACAAAGTTATAGTTAGTATAGCACACCTTGTGACAAAATTCAAGCAAGTTTGAAAAAATGCCAAGACAAATGCAAATACAGAATGCAAAATGAAGAAACGGGGGCAAAAGGTTCATCCCCGAGGGGAACCTTTCTCCCTCTCGCTGAGGGACCTCCTTTGCCTTCCCCACAAGGGGAAGGCTTTTGGGATCCGCGATCGCACAAACGAGCAACACATAAATTTGCAGAATCTCCTTGCTGTGTGCAGCGTTGGTTTTTTGTTAGCGAAAACTAACATTTCTCGCACCGTTGGCGGGGATATTGTGTTTCGGGCAGAAAAACACGAAAATTTGTCTTTTTTGTAACAATGTCGCGAAAAAACCTGCAATTTCCGCGAAAAACGGTGATTTTTTTCACAAACTTCCCTTGACGATGCAATCGGGCGTGTGTTATAATCTAATGTGAAGATTTGCGGTCGCGCG
>JBGVCY010000138.1:0-3507 GCA_045119135.1 Eubacteriales bacterium
ACGATAACCCCACCTTCCCCCAAAAGGAAAAGCATCTGATTTAAAACAAAAAACCAACCGCCGCGGCGGTTGCTTTTTTCTTTTAAAGCAGATGCTTGACCTTTTCGGGGAAGGTGCGGTAATCGTCGATGCAGATGAAGCCGAAATCCGAACGGTAGACCGACTCGTCATTGCCGCCCATACCGTAATCATCGCCCACGAAGATCACCTCATCATGCGCGATGCCGCGCTCGGCACAGTATTTGTCAAGGGCATAATACTTGTTATAGGGGCGGGGTGCCATGTCAAACGAGGACGAGCCGCCCACGAACACGTTGTATTCGGGGAAGGTTTCCACCACGTCGGCATAAAAGGCGCGGCGACGGCTACGGTCGGGGTCGAACGCCAGCTTATCTGCCGCCTGTGCCTTCGTGCCAAGCAACGGGAAGGTCAGGCAACCCGAAACGTGATATTCGACGTTCTCGCCTGCATATTCGGTGAAGCCGTATTTTTCGCGCAACATGTTGATGCGGCGCTCGACCTCCTCATGCTCCACCTTCTCCTCGCGAATATCGTATACGGGAACAAGTGATGCAGTGTCGGCATCGTAACGCGAATACTGCATACCGTAGTTGCCAATCACATCGATGGGAAAGTGCTCAAGCTGATTGAAAATACGCATGCACTGCCCTGCGCCAACCATCACCAATGTATATTTTTCGCGCAAGCGGTACAGCGTTTCGCGGTGAAGAGGCTCCAACGGCGTTTTGTGCTGAGACAGCGTACCGTCAAGGTCAAATGCCATTAATTTGATCGCCATACTTCCCTCTCACTTCTTGTAAAACAGGTCGAAATAGAGCCAGAGAACCGAGAATCTGTCCTTCAGATCTTTTGCAAACCACAGTGCGTTGTTGATCTTTTCCTCGCCGTACTGCTCTTCAAAGATCTTGATATCAAGACCGATGCTTTCGACATAGGAAAGCAGCTCTGCGGAAGAAGGCACCTCGGCAAGGGTTTCCTTGATCTTTTCCCAACGCTCGGCGTAAACGGGATGTCTGTCAACGTCGTACCAGCCCATCTTCTTCTGCAAGGCAATGACGCCCTCAGCGGCGCCGTAGTAAACGCGACGGATGGTATCCTCATATTCGGCAACCGTCAGCTTATCGCCCACAGTGGGTGCGGCAAGCTGCAGAATCTTTTCGCGCAGCTTCTGGGTGTAAACGGCAGAATACACGACATCGATGCCGTGCAGGAAGTAAGGCTCATCCTTCAGAAGTCCGATCACCTCAAAGAAGTGGGAAAGGTGATGCTCACTGCCCGAGGCGGGACGAGAGTTGCCCACGTAAGCCATCGCAACGCCAACGCCGACCAGTGCTTCCATCAAGGTCTTGATCGCGTCGGGATCGCGCTGCTGGAGTGCGACACCAAGCCCCTTGGTCTTGTCCAGCATCTCAAAGGTGAGGTTCCAGACGTAATCGCAGATGTATTCATCATTGATCACGTGACCCAGTTTCCAGTCGTTCAGGCACGAATACTTACCAAGAATATCGCCGTAGCCCGACTGAATGAGGTCCATGGGCGCATCCTTGAGCACATTGACATCGGCAACGATCGCCTCGGGCACATGTGCCGAAACGGTAACCTTCATATTGCCAAGAATCATAGCCGCGCCCACCGAGGCATAGCCATCCATCGAGGGAGCGGTAGCGATCACGTGATAGGGCAGCTTTGCCATAAAGCTGGTATATTTGCAAAGGTCCTGGATAACACCCGAGCCAATGCCCATGATCAGGTCGGTATCGGGAGTCAGATGACGGTCAACCTCGGCAATGGCTTCCTCGTTGGGAACCAAATAGCCCTCGGTCACAAACACAACACTGTCATAGCATTTTGCACCAAGCTGTGCCTTCACGGCATCGCCGCACACACCGTAGGTGTTTTGATCGGCAACGAGAAGGATCTTCTTGTAATCCTTTACAAGCGTGCCGATCTTGGCGATCGCGCCCTCTTCAACAATGACGTGCTTGATAGCGCAGGTGTGGTGCTTACCGCAAGCGCATTCTTTTCCCTTCAACAGTTCGCTGATGTTCATATTTTATCCTCACTTTCTCTTGACAAGAATTTTCCTTATGCTATAATTATAGCACACGCTCAAAAAAAATCAAGAGTGTCGAAAATTTTGAAGAATGATCAACAATGATCAAAGAGGGATTATGTTTCAAGAGGAACGCCTGAACCGCATTCTTGCCATACTGCAAACAACACAATATGCCACCGTACAGTATTTGGTAGACGAGATTTGTTACAGCCCTGCCAGCATTCGGCGCGACCTGACCTTGCTTGAAAAGCGTGGACTTGTGAAGCGCAGCTATGGCGGTGTCACCCTAAACGCCGACAACGATACCCCCTTTGTTTTCCGTCAGCACAGCATGCGGGTTGAAAAAAACCGCATCGCCAAGCGGGCAGCAGAGCTGGTACAAAGCGGCGACACTGTGTTTCTGGATGGCTCCAGCACGGCACAGTATATGGCGACCTATCTGCTGGATAAAAAGGATATTTCGGTCATCACCAACAATCTGATGCTTGCTTCGTTTCTTGCCGAAAACGGTGTTGATGTCTATTGCGCGGGCGGTAAGATCACCGAGCTACCGGGTACTACCTCCGGCACGGTAACCGCGAAGGTATTCTCTGCCTTTCACGCCGACATTCTGTTTTTTGCCACCGATGCCATTGACGAAAAAGGGCAGATCTGGGTCAAGCCCGAGGGGTACTTCATCCACAACACCGCCATGCTTGAGCATTCGACCAAGCACGTGTACCTTTGCAGCAGTAACAAGATTGGCAAACACGCGAAGATCCTGCAATGCGACCTTTCCCATATCGATTACTTCATCAGCGACAAGCGCCTGCCTGCGGCACTGCGCAAAAAATTCCCTAAAACCAAATTCATCTGTGCCGATAAAGAGCAATAAAAAAGCCCCGTACGGGGCTTTTTTATTGCAAATGCGGATGGTTGTCGGTGGCTGGGTTGTCAAGCAGCTTGCCGTGCTCATCAAAGCGCGAGCCGTGGCAGGGGCAATCCCAGGAATGCTCGGCACGGTTATATTTGAGCGCGCAACCCATATGGGGACAGCGCGGCGCGGTGGGAGTGATCAGATTCCACACTGCCTTTCCTGCATTGGCGGCAAGCTGCGGATGCAAGAGCGAGCGCGAGGGTGAAAAGAGCGAAGCATACTCATTTGAACGGTCGGTCAGAAGATCGGCAAGGATACTTGCAGCCACCATAGAGGATGTCATTCCCCACTTATTGAACCCCGTTGCCACGTATAATCCCTTTGTGCCCATCGAATAGGCACCGATATAGGGCATCCCGTCAAGAGTCATACAATCCTGTGTTGCCCACCTGCCGATCTCCTCGGCACGGGGGTAAAAGAGGGCGGCAAAATCGGCAAGCTCCTGCCAGCTGCCGCCCTTGGCACCCGTGCGGTGACTGCCGCCGCCAAGTAGCAGCAGGTCACCGTAACCGCG
>JBGVCY010000139.1:0-3100 GCA_045119135.1 Eubacteriales bacterium
GGCTTCTGAATTTGAGGACAGCTTTGGTAACAAGTACCTGATGGTGCTGAACCGCGATTATATTGCTGAAAAGACACTGACACTGCCCTTGAAGGGTAACTATCGCGTGTACGAGGTCAGCAAGGATGACGGCCTGCAGTACATTGCGGCAGACAGCACCAATAAGCTGAATGTTCAACTTGCCGCAGGCGATGCTGCACTCTTCCGTCTGCAGCCCGCTGATGAGAAGCCCTTTACCCTGGAATACAGACTTTCGAAATAAGAAAAGAAGCCCGACCGCAAGGTCGGGCTTCTTTGTAGGGGCGAGCATTGCTCGCCCGTTTTTATATCACGGGTGCGCCAAACAGCGCGTACATCACGGCAAACAGCAGTGGCATCGTGATAACGAACAGTGTGTGCGAGATCAGTGCCATTCCAGCGCCTGTTTTGGGGTTTCCGCCGTATGCCTCGGGGAATACGACCGAATTCAGACCCAACGGTGCGGCGTAAGCCACAAAGGCAAGGAACAGCACCGTGTTGCCGATGCTCAGTGAAAACAGGTGGTTGGCAAGCTCCTTCAGACCAAAGGTGACTGCCACGATCAGCGCGGGCAGGATCACAAGGCGAAGCGCCGTCGCAAGGTAGACCTTTTTGTCCTTCAGCATTTCCTTGATGCTGTATCCCGCAACAGTAAAGCCCGCCACCAGCATGGCGGTGGGGCCCATGCACCCCTTTAGAGTGTTGAGGGTGTTGGTCAAAAAGTCGGGCAGGATCGCGCCAAGCCCCGTAAGACCTGCCACAACACCTGCAAGCGTAGCAATGGTCGGTGCATTGCACAGCTTTTTGAGAAGGCTTTTCCGTTCGGCGCCGTCGGGAACCAGCACGCTGATGCCCCACGTGTAGATCACAAGGCTGAGGGGAAGCGTATAGAGCTTATAATAAGAAAGCATCACGTCGCCAAACAGCGCCTGAATCACAGGATCACCAATATAGCCGTTGTTGGCAAACACCAGACCGTATTGATAAACGCCGCGATCGGGCGATTTTTCGCGCACAAACCAATAGGAAAGAGAAATGCCTACCGTCATAGCAACTATAAGTCCGCAAATGGACAGCAGAATGTTGGTGGCGTGTGTGGCAAGCGTTTCAACGGTGCAGTTTTTTGCAAGAGTGATAAAGCTGAGCGATGGGAGAAACACCCACGTCACAAGCTTTGCCATTACGCTGCCTGCATTTTCGGGCAGAATGTGCGTTTTGCGTAGCACAAAGCCAATCGCGATGCAGATAAACAGCATTAGCATCGGATTCAAGGTAGCAAGAAAGGTTTGCAGCATATATCCTCCAAAATCAGATCTGCGCGGCGGGATCCTCAAGCAGGAACGCGAAGTGCGCGATCAACTCCTCGTCACCAACGGTGTCGGGCGAGATCTTATGTACACATTCAGAGAAATGATAGAATGCCTCACCCTTGCGGAAGACAAGTGCGGGATTTTTCTGGAACTGTGTGACCAGCGCCTTCAGGCGTTTCAAAATCTTTTCCTCGGCGCACAAATGGTGGCGCAGAAGGAAGATATAGATCATAATGGCACGGCGGTAATTGGGCACGTTGTTGCGGTTATCCCTGATCGAGCTGTCAATGCACTCCAGCACCATATTCACGGTGTCGGCGGTGTCGCCGCCGCCCTCGGCAGAAAGCTTCATGACATAGGATTTGATCACAGCATAAAGCGATGCAATGTAAGAGAACTTGACGTTCACCTGTGCGTAACGGCCGCGCTCCTGGGTGTAGATCCAATACGCAGGCGCAATGCAATCCTCGGCTTTGATCAAGTACGCCGAAATGCCGTTTTTCAGATATTCGCGCAAATAGATATACGCGCACTGTGCGGCAAGAAGGGGATCGGTGGGGGAAAGCAGGTAGCCGTAAAGCGCTGCCTGGTCGGCATCCGACTGCTTGTCCTTGCCGGTTTTCTTCAGAATTTCGGAAAGCTCCAGGTAATACTTGGGCTCTTTTTTCTGTTCGATCAGCTGTTGAATCTGCGTATACGAAAGACCAAGAATCTCCTTGCGCTGGTCAGCAGGGAAGCAGAAGCTGATCTTTTCCAGGATACGGACGATCGAATACTTGCAGTCGTTTTCGATCATGCGCTCGATCTCGCCTTTGTGCTGATTCTGGCGCAATGCCTCAAGACAGTCACACGCCTTTTTGGCGTATTCCAGCGCCTTTGCATAGTCGGCGGACTTGCTTTCGTGGTCGGCAAGGTAATAGGCGCGGATGTAGTGGAAGCGTGCCATCAGTGTCGAGTGCTGCAGATGCTTGACCTTATCCTCGTAAAGGGTGGTCGAACGGAAGAAATCGATCTTTGCCGACAGCGCATCAAACGACTTGTCGGTAAAGAAGTTCTTTTCAATATTGTCAAGGCGAGCCTTGATGTAAACGTAATTCAGAACAGGGAAAAAGCGATGGGCTTCGTTGTGACCGATGCCCGCGATAAAGCGCTCGATGTCCTGCAGCAGCTCGGGAAAGGCACGAGTTCTGCCCGACAGCTTGCGGTAAAGATCAAAGGATTTGTATACAAGAAGAGTCGTTTTGGTCAGCGTTTCCTCGGAGTCGTTCTGGTTGGGTGCAGAAAGATTCTGCAGCTCTTCCACTGCTACACGGATCTTGGAACGGCTATCGTCGTACGAGCCGTTCTGGAACAGCAGCAAGGCGCCGATGTAATTCAGATTTGCCTTGTAATAGCTGTCATCGCCCTCGTCGTAGCTGACGTTGTATTCCTTTACGATGTACTCCAGCAGCTCGACCTGCGCGTTGTCCAGATGCTGGATTTTGTTTTGCACGCTCTTTTCAAGGCTTTTGAAGTGTTCATCGATCTCATGCGTCTCTTGTTCAAAGCTTTCGTTCAGGCGCTTTGCCTCGTCCTTGTTGACAAAGTACGAGGAAACGGGAATCAGGATCGAGATCATGGTAATCAGGATCGAGAAAATGGCAATGTAGTTAGCAAGTGCATCGTTGCCTGTGGGAGCGCTTGCGTTATTTTGTGTCAGGAAAAAGGAAAGTATACCGATAAAGGCACCCAGCACGATCGCGCCGATCACCAGCAGAACGATCAGAACTTTA
>JBGVCY010000140.1:0-8365 GCA_045119135.1 Eubacteriales bacterium
GAACACGCCGACTGACAGCAGCTCGCCCACGCCGACCGAAACAAACAAAAACGGCAATGATTCGGCGACGTTGACATAAGCGTATTTGATGACAAACGGAATGATCAGCGTATTGGAAAGAATGGGGGGCAACGGGGTGAGAAAACGCCAACGGCGAAGCGCCCACGTGCCAAGCGCACCAAGAAGCGTGGCAAGCGTACCGAACACGATATCGGGCAGTGCCGCACTCGTCAAGAGATTGGCAAGCAGACAGCCAAGCGTAAGACCGGGAATCGCCGCCGAGGTGAAATACGGCAGAACACACAGCGCCTCGGAAACGCGAAGCTGAATAGCGCCCATACCCGAAAGCCCGAAGGGGGCAACCAGCCAAGTAAGAGCGACGTACAGTGCGGCAATCACAGCCGCGCGGACAAGATAGAGATTTTTTTGATGAAAGCGGGACATGTGCGTTTCTCCTTTAGTTTTGTTTTAGGTGAGGAAGGTCTCGAACTCACCGTTCGTGCCATTCGGCACGTCAATTAGCATACACCAAAAATCAGATTTTGTCAATAGGATTTTTGATGATTCCCATACGCTCCAGAGCATCGGTCACCTCGGCATACATATAGAGGGACCCGAGCGAAAGCAGGGGTTTTCCGCACCGTTTGGCGGCATTTGTGGCGGCGGCAACAGCCGCATCCACCGTGGGATATCCCGTGGCAGGCACACCCGCAAGACGGAATTCGGCGGCAAGTGCATCGGCATTCAGCGCACGGGGGTTATCAGGGGTCAGGGTAAAGACCTCGGCGGCAAGGGGCGCCAGCTCCGCCACCATTCCGCGGTAATCCTTATCCGCCATCACACCGACCAGGAAAAGCACCTTTTCCCCGTCGAAGTAGTGAGAAATGCTTGCCTTGGCGGCGGCGATTCCCTCAGGGTTATGGGCGCCATCCGACAGAATAAGGGGGGATTCGGAAAGCTTTTCAAAGCGACCGCGCCAGCGCACGGCGGCAATACCACGATATACGGCATCGTCAGAAATTTGCAGACCCGTATTGCGCAAAAGCGGAACGGCGGCTAGTACAGTGGAAAGATTTTGGGGCTGATACGTGCCAAGAAGCGGCAGTTTTACGCCCTGGAAATCACCATAGTCGGCAACTGTGCCCGAAAGGGTCATTTCGCGCACCGTTACGGGGGTATCTGCGGCGGCAATAAAGGGGACACCCGTGCGGCGCGCGGCATTCTCGATGACACGGCGTGCGGCAGGATCACGCCCGCCCCACAGCATCGGCGCACCCGATTTGATGATGCCTGCCTTTTCGGCGGCGATCTTCTCAACGGTGTCGCCAAGATAAGCAGTGTGATCCATTGCAATGCCCGTGATAACAGTCAAAAGCGGGTCGCGGATGATATTGGTAGAATCCAGGCGACCGCCCATTCCCGTTTCCAAAACCACCACGTCACAGCCTTTTTTTCGGAAATACACAAGACCGATGGCGGTAATCAATTCGAATTCGGTGGGGGCATCTGCCATACTGTCTGCGTGGGGCTTTACAAGTGCGGTGACCTCTGCCAGCTCCTCACCCGAGATGGGCACGCCCGACAGACAGATACGCTCTTCAAAATGCTTGATGTAAGGCGACACAAAAAGACCCGTGCGGTAGCCTGCGGCGCGCAGAATCGATTCGGTCATCGCACAAAACGAGCCCTTGCCGTTGGTGCCTGCAACGTGGATAAATTTAAGACCGTTCTGGGGGTTACCAAGCTTTTCGAGCAGCTCCGAGATACGGGAAAGCCCCGGGCGGCTTCCCTTCCAAACGACAGAGTGGATATATTCGATCGCTTCATTGGGTGTCATGTTTGCAGCATCCTTTCCAACTGTTTTTGCAGGGCACGATGGCGCAGAATCAGGTACAGTATTGCAATTTCGGCAACGGCAATGATCACATAGGTCAACAGTCGCCAAAGCATCAGCTCGGCAAGTCCCATGCCGAACGAACCGAGATACCACGCGGCAAGTCCCAGCGATTTGATCACGACAGATCCCACAAGATGTGCCGTTACCGCCGAGGCAATCACCTTGGCAAGCAGGTGCTTTTTGACAACAAAATGCGACACCGTTCCTGCCAAAAAGCCGACAGCCGCACCGCCGAGCGTGATGATGGGATTGATAGCATAGCCATAGAGCGCACAGCCAAGCAGATCGGCAACTACGCCCACCAGGGCACCGACAAAGGGCCCCATGGTAATACCCGCAAACAGGATAGGCAGATTCTCGAAGCTGATGCGTATCACCTGTTGAAAGGGATTGGGAATCTGTAAGAATTTGCCCAACACCAGACTCATTGCAGCCAGCACTGCCGCCACGCAGAGCGCGCGCAGGTTGCCAAAGACCGCCACATCGCGCCGCAGGTCGGCGCGCAGCTTTGTTTGTTTGTTTTCTTGCATAAAAATACCTCCTTTTCCCGATTTTCACCGAAAAAAGGAGGACGAATCTCGTACTCGATTTCGAGATGAAGCGGGATGCAAGGCGGTGACCGCAGGAAAATTCCCTTCGTCCGACCGGCAACTCCCCGTCCCGTCGGCACTTGACGCCACAGCCTTTACTCTTCAAAGATGCATTCATTATAAGCCCATCTCCTAAAAATGTCAATAGAATTTTCAAAAAAATCTTGTCAAGCTCTCGCGCTTTCGGTATAATGAGGGTAACACCTTTATTTTTTTCCGAAAAGGAGCTTATTATGATTACCGATATTGTAAAGCTTTCGCCGTTTGACGAGGCGACACTGACTGCCAACTGCCTTGGTAACCTGTTTGATCTGAAGCAATCGCCCCGTGACGCTGTAATCGTTTGCCCCGGCGGCGGCTATCACGGTCTTTCCGAGCGCGAGGCTGAGCCGATTGCTGCACAGTTTCTTGCCGCGGGCTTTGCCACCTTCGTGCTGCGCTATACCGTATGCGAGGGCGCTGCCGACCATAAGCCCCTGAAGCAGGCGGCGCTTGCCATCCGCCACGTGCGTGAAAACGCCGCCAAATACAATGTCAATCCCGACCGCATCTTTATCTGCGGCTTTTCGGCAGGCGGACACCTTGCAGGCAGTGCGGGCGTGATGTGGAACGACCCCGCCCTTGACGAGCTGATGCAGGGCGCTCCGCGCGACATCTGCCGCCCCACGGGCATGATCCTTTGCTATCCTGTGATCTCGGGCGGTGAGCACGCGCACAAAAAATCCTTCTACAATCTTTGCGGCACCACCACGCCGACCGACGAGCAGTTGGATCATTTCTCGCTGGAAAAGAATGTAAACAGCACCACACCGCCCGCCTTCCTCTGGCACACCTTCCCCGACACGTGTGTACCGGTGCAGAATTCCCTTTTGATGGCAAATGCAATGCTTGCAGCAGGTGTTCCCTTCGAATTGCACATCTTTCCCGAGGGACCGCACGGTCTGGCGCTTTGCAACGAGCAGACCTGGTCACAAAATCCCGCGATGATGGTTCCCCATAACGAATGCTGGTCCGATCTTGCCATTGCGTGGATCAAGAATCTGAAATAAGCACGTTTTTACAGAAAACTTCACAAAAAAATCTCGTTTTTTCATAAAAACCTATTTATTTTTCACAAATGATATGGTATAATGAAAACGTAACCAAAGAACAATACCCCCGGTTACGGAAAGGTGGATTTTCTATGAAGATTACAGTAAGCGGAAAGCAAATGACTGTTCGCCCCTCTCTGAAGGAACTGACCGACAAGAAGCTGGCGAAATTTGACCGCTTTTTTGGCGACGATGCCGAGGCGATGGTCGTTTACAGCTGTCGTCACGATCTGCAATATATCGAGATCACGATCCTTTACGGCGGCACGATCTTCCGCAGTGAAGAGGGCGCCGACACCTTCCAAACCGCCATTGACGCCGCAGTAGATTCGCTGGAGCGCCAGATCCGCAAGAATAAGACCCGCCTTGAAAAACGCCTGCGCACGGGCGCCTTTGTTGCAGGTAATGACGATACCGATGACGGTGACGAGGAAGAGACCTTCCGCATCCGCACCAAGACCTTCCCCATCAAGCCGATGTCGGTTGAGGAAGCAATCCTGCAGATGAATCTCTTGGAGCATCAGTTCTTTATGTTCCGCGACGACCAAACAGGCGAGCCCTGTGTGGTCTACCGCCGCAAGGATGGCGACTACGGTCTGATCGTAGCCGATCATTAAATCAAAAAAAGCCCCCCCCGAACGGGGGGGGCTTTTTATTATGTTTCTTCGCGGTAGATATCAAACATATCCATTTTTTTGCGCGCCTCATAGCGCTTGGCAACAAGGGCGACAAGCAGAGTCAGGGCGCTGAGGACTGCAAGCACGATCAGAGGGCGGTTGAGCGTCACGTAGAACACGTTCGTGGCGCCCACCAGCATATAGTTGGCGCTGATCGCCGAGTAAAAATTGGGGTAAAGCACGGGAACGATCAGCAACAAATTAGAAAGAAACAGACAAAGGCGATTGGGAAAGGCGATTTTGAATTTCATTTTCATACGGTGCGCCTCGTCGCTTTTCTCGCCCGCACGGAAGGCGCGCAAGGCAGTGACTGCCGCAAGCACGTTGAGGAAAAGCGCCAGCAACAAAATAAGAATACCGACAATCGCGCCGATCGAAAGCGCGGTGTAAAGACCGTCGGCGCGCACGTTGCCATCGGTACCGAGATACGCGTGCGTGCCCGTGAAGGTATTGGCATAAAGGCGCCAGATCGAAACCTCGTAATACACGCCGACATTGACTCCCTGCACGGCATAAAAGAAGCCTGAAACGATCACAAACAGCATCGATACCACGGGCAACAGATAGCGCGCGTACACTACGGCATACGGCAGAGCGCGACGCAGCTTTTGACGGCGTGTCAGACGGTAAATGGGTTGCGTCTCGCCTGTCCCCTCGGTTTCTTCCTCTACCGCTTCCTCCTCGCCCCTCTCTGCTTCATCTGCGGGTGCGGAAAAGAGATTTTCGTATTTATCTTCCATATCTGCCTTACTTTCTTGCGGGGAAGCCCTCGATGAAATACGATGCTTCCATATCGGCGGTGGAAAGGGCGAAGGCAAGCGGGAACTTTTCAAATGCAGATCCCACCGAATTGGCATCCTCATTGCCAGAAAAGCCCATGTGATAGCGAATGGCAAACGCTTCCTCGCGGGTCAGCTTCATAAAGCCCGAGATCATCCAGACCGATTTTTCGCCGTGTCCGTAGGGCAGTTGGTCATCAATTGTGTAATACGGTACGCTTTTCCACGTGCCGTTTTCCTTGACGTTTCGCGTGCTTTCTACGTAAAAATTGACCTTGCAAAGGTCGTGCAGCAACGACACGATGGCAATCGATTCATCCGAATACTCCATACCGTACCTTTCGCACACGCGGGGGCGGGAGAGATAATCGCAAAGACAATCGTAAACATTCAGGCTATGCTCCAACAGTCCGCCCGGATAGGCGCCGTGATAGCGAGTGCTGGCGGGAGCTGTGAAAAAATCGGAATTGTCAGAGCAAAGAAAGTTGAGCAGCTTTTCTGCACCGTCGCGATGGATATTCTGATTGAAAATCGATATAAAGCGTTCTTCGTTGGTCATACAAATCCCCTTTCAAAGGCTTTTTACCTGTTCATTTTAACATATTTCGTGCGGCTTGTAAAGAGAAAAGTATGGACAAATGCCTTTGGTTATGTTATAATATATCGTAACTATATACTTTTTGAAAGGAAATCCTATGGAAACCCCAAAACTTTCTGTACTTCCCTATAAAGGCACACGCGATTTTTACCCCCGCGATATGAAGCTGCGCAACTGGTTTTACGGCGTGATCCGTCAGTCGCTGGAGAACGCCTGCTTCGAGGAATATGAGGGACCGATGCTGGAATCCCTTGACCTTTACGCCGCAAAAAGCGGTGAGGAGCTTGCCAAGGAACAGACCTATAACTTTACCGACCGCGGCGGGCGCGACCTTGCCATCCGTCCTGAAATGACCCCCACGGTTGCCCGTATGGTTGCCGCCAAAATGGGCGAGATGAACTATCCCCTCAAATGGTTTTCAATCGCCAACATGTACCGTTACGAGCGTCCTCAGCGCGGCAGACTGCGCGAATTCTGGCAGCTGAATGTTGATATTTTCGGCTGTGACACCTTCGAGGCAGATCTTGACGTGATTGAAAGCGCCATTTCGGTGCTGCGCGCATACGGCGCGGATGAGAGCATGTTCCGCGTACACATCAACAACCGCCGCTTCTTCAACGACGTGATCGCCGCCATTGCAGGCACCGACACCGAGGGCGCGCGCAAGGTATCCAAGGTGGTTGACCGCAAGAACAAGGTTACCCGCGATGCTTACGAAAACGCAATGGCAGAGCTGGGTCTTACCGACGAGCAGATCAATCGCATTGATGCACTTTACACGATGGACGTCAAAGAAGCAACTGCCCTGTGCCCCGACTCCGACGGTGCTAAGGAGCTGAACGCTCTGTTTGATGCGCTGGAAAAGACCGGGCTTTTGAAGTATTGTACCTTCGATTTCGGCATCATCCGCGGACTTGATTACTACACGGGCACCGTTTTTGAGGTGTTTGACCTGGCGCCCGAAAACAACCGCGCTATGTTCGGCGGCGGTCGCTACGATAACCTTGTCGGTCTGTTTGTAAAGAATGCCAAGGTATCGGGTGTTGGCTACGGTATGGGCGACGTGACTCTGGAAAACTTCCTTGTCACGCACAACCTTGTACCCGATCTTGATAACGAGGGCACCAAGGTGCTTGTGACCCGCTTTGACGACGTTCCTTACGAGGAATACGTGGCGCTCACTGCCGCGCTGAAGGAATCGGGCATCCGTGCCTCGCTTTACCTTGGTACCAAGAAATTCGGCAAGCAGATCGACTATGCCGTGCGCGGTCATTACAGCCACGTGGTCATTATGGGTGGCGATGAGCTGGCGGCAGGCACGGTAAAGGTAAAGAACCTTACCGAGCGCACCGAGGAAGTGGTTGCGCGCAACGCGCTTTCCGATTATTTTCGCGCTTAAATCCGCACCGTTTGCGGACGAAAGGAGCTTTTTATGATCTATTTGTTTCTTGCCAACGGCTTTGAAGAGGTTGAGGCGCTGGCGCCGCTTGATCTGTTGCGCCGTGCAGGATGTGAGGTAACCACCGTGGGTGTGGGCGGCGATATGATCCGCGGCTCGCACGGCATTGCGGTTGCCGCCGATATCCCCGACACGCTGTATGCCGACGCAAAGCCCGAAATGATCATTCTGCCCGGCGGTATGCCCGGCTCAAAGAACCTTGACGGATGTCGCACAGTGGATATGGCTTTGAAAGCGGCTGTCAGCAGTAACGCCTATATTGCCGCCATCTGCGCCGCGCCCTTTATTCTTGGCAAGCGTGGACTGCTTGCGGGCAAAAAAGCGATTTGCTTCCCCGGCTTTGAAAACGAGCTGACGGGTGCCACTATCGCTGACACCCGCGTGGTGCGCGACGGTCGCATCATCACCGCCGCCGGTATGGGGGTTGCCATTGAATTCGGTCTTGCGCTGGTCGCCGCACTGAAGGGCGACGAGGTAGCTGAGCAGCTACGCCGCGCTGTGCTTGCCGACTGATATGACACCGACCGAAGCAAAAAAGCAGCTACGCCGCGTCTGCCTTGAAAAGCGCCTTGCGCTTGACAAGGATTCCAAAAAGGCGGCAGACGAGGCGTTTTGTCGCGCCATTGCCGCGTTGGATGACTTCTGCGAGGCGGACCTGCTTCTGCTCTTTTCCCCGATGCGGGGCGAGCCTGACCTGACGCCGCTTGCATCGATCGCCGCCGCACGCGGCATCAAGATTGCCTTTCCCCGATGCGAGGATGGCGTGATGACCTTTCATACGGTAACAGGCAAGGATGACTTTGCCCCCGATATGTTTGGTATCCCGAGCCCCCGCGCCACACTTCCCGTAGCGAAACCGACAGCGCGCACGCTCTGTATCCTACCGGGGCTTGCGGCAGGGCGCGATGGCTCGCGCCTCGGCTATGGCGGTGGCTTTTACGACAGATTTCTTGCCACGTTTGAGGGAATAACCGTTTTCCCTATTTATGATTGCTTACTGTTTGATTCCCTTCCCACCGAGGCAACCGATCGCCCTGTGGATATTCTGATTACCGAGAAAGGAGAGTGAGAACGTGTCGAAATGGATTCCCGAGCGCCCTCTTTACAAGCGCGAACGTTTGCTTGTGGGTTACCCCGCCCTTGCCGTTTTTGTGCTACTGTTTCTCTCACGCCTTTTGTCAAAGCTTCTGTCGCTTTCGGGCTCTCTCTGGTTCTCGCTTCTCTGCCTTGCGCTTTCATTTCTCGTACCGTCTGCGGTCTTCTGGTTATTGCGC
>JBGVCY010000141.1:0-6418 GCA_045119135.1 Eubacteriales bacterium
GTAATACAGGTGAGAATCTCTATCCTCGTTCTTGAATTTTACGCTGACAAGCACTTTGCGGAAGATCTCATCCTCATCATTGAGAAAATGCGCATCGCAGGTTGCCACCACGGGAATACCAAGCTTTTCGCCAAGTGCCACCACACGGCGGTTGAGATCGCGCAATCCCTCGTCATCGGCAATTTTTCCCCCGTCCACAAGGAAGCGGTTGTTGCAGATCGGCTGAATTTCCAGGTAATCGTAAAACTTGGCGATTTCCTCAATCTCACTCTCGGATTTGTTGTCAAGGATCGCACGCATCAGCTCGCCCGATTCGCAGGCAGAACCGATGATCAGTCCCTCACGATGCTTTTCCAGCACCGTTTTGGGGACACGCGGCACCTTGCGGAAATAATCCAGATAACCGAAGGATACCATTTTATAAAGGTTTTTAAGACCTACTTTATTCTTTACCAGAATGATCTGATGATAGGTCGGCAGGCGCAAGGGATCTGCCGTGGCGCTCATTTCGTTCTGCAACTCGGCAAAGCTGTGAATATCGCCCTTCTGCATTTTCTCCTGCATACAGAAATAGATGCGCGCAAGGATCTCGGCATCGTCACAAGCGCGATGATGATGGAATTCGCCAAGCTTAAAGTAGGTAGCCAACGTATCCAGCTTGTGATTTTTCAAATCCTGATTCAGATGACGCGAAAGTGCCAGTGTATCAAGGTAAGGCGATTCAAAGGCAATGCCCTGCCGCTTTGCCGCCTCACGGATAAAGCCCACGTCGAAGTCGGCATTGTGTGCGATCAGCAGACGGTCACCCACAAAGGCAAGAAATTTGGGTAACGCCTCGGTAATAAGAGGGGCATCCTTTACCATATCGTCGGTGATCGAGGTCAGCCTTGTAATTTCTTCGGGAATCGGCATTTCAGGATTGACAAAGGTGTTAAAGGTATCAAGCACCTCGCCATTCTTTACCAGCACGGCGCCGATCTCGGTAATGGCGCAGGTGCGGTTGGAAAGGCCCGTGGTCTCGATATCAAACACCACGAATTCATCCTCAAAGCCGCCCTTATAGGTGCCGTACAGCGCGCTTGCCGTATCGTTGACGAAGTATGCTTCCATACCCCAGATCACCTTTTGCCCCAGCTTTTCCGCCGCCTTCATCGCTTCTTGGTAGCCCTGCACATTTCCGTGGTCGGTAATGGCAACGGCGGGATGTCCCCACGCATTTGCTGTTTTTACCGCTACGTCGGGCGGAATCAGCGCATCCATATTGGACATGGTTGTATGCAAGTGCAGCTCAACGCGCTTTTGCGGCGCGTTATCGCGACGCTTGACACGCTTGATCACTGCGATATCCGAATAATAGAAGGTAACGTCAACATCCACCACGTCACGGTGCGTATCGTGCTTGGCATAGCCATGCAGTGCGAGCGCCGCACCGTCTTTGACAACGGCACCAAGTGCCGAAGCATCCTCGGGGGCGAGCGAAAACTTTTTCACCGTAATCGAGCTGTGACCGTCGGTCATACCAAAGGTCACATTGATCTTGTCGCCATTGCGGTTAGGCTCTGCCGTATAGCCGAACACCTCACCCAGAATGACGATATTGCGCATCTGCTTGTCCACACGTGCGATCGGAACGGGCTTGATCTCAAATTCGGAGCCAATGGCAAATTCGGGTTCAGAAATATCAAAGCGATAAAGCCCCACACGGCAAACGCCATCCTCCATCTCGGCATCGCGCGCCTCACCAAGAAGCGACATCACCCGCGGCGCGGTAGGAGCTGCGGTGGGGGTAGCATCGGTATCCTCGCTGCCGCGCGAACCGCGCTCGTTTTGCATACGCTCGTATTCAAGACTGCTTTGGCGCAGGCGTTCATCCCACTCGGCAAGCTCTGCCTCATTCACGCTCTGGTGCATCGCGGCAAGGGCATCGGAATGTACGATTTCTACCTCATAGGTAAGACCAAATTCGCGCTTGATGATATCTGCAATTACCTGCGGCGTTCTGCCCTCCTCCATCAAAAGAAGGCTCTTGTCGATATACGGCATTTCTACCGTCAGCTTGCCGTCGCTAAGATACGCGTCATATGTATGGAAAAAACCGCGTGCCACAACACCCTCGCGCTGGGTCTGCTCCAGCAGGTCGGCAATATAATGCTCACCAAAAGCAGTAGCGGGATAAGTAGGCGACAGAATGACCTGCGACAGATCATATGCCTTGGCAATGTCATACTCTACGGCGTACAGCGTAGATTTCGGGATAATTTCGGGGAAAGCGGCAGAGATCTTCAGTGCGCGCTTATCCTGATCGGCAAACACGTGAATATCGGTTGCCAAGGTAAGCCAAGCGCGATTTTTTTCGCTTGGCTGATATTTGGATAATATCTCAAGTAACGTTTTTGCCATACCTGTTTCCTTCCGTGGGCAAAAGTGCCGCCCGACGGACAGGCGGCAACCCTTACATATTTTCTTTTCTCTTCTTCAATTCTGCGATCAGCACCGGGATCACATCGTCCTCGGGAATTTTGCGAAGAATCTCACCGTGGGCGATCAGCAACGCCTCGCCCTTACCGCCGCAGATGCCGATATCCGCCTCGCGTGCCTCGCCGGGACCGTTGACCACGCATCCCATCAGCGCTACCCGCAACGGCAGGTCACCAAGCCCTTCCTCAGCAACGGCTTTTTCAAAGCGCGCAGCAAGTGAAATCAGATCGATCTTGGTGCGACCGCACGTGGGACAGCTGACGATATTCAAGCCCGTTTGTCCCTTGACCGACAGTGCCGACAGGATATCCCGTGCGGCAGCGATCTCTTCAACAGGGTTAGCGGTCAGCGAGACACGCAGAGTGTCACCAATACCGTCGGCAAGCAGTGCGCCGATGCCGATGGCACTTTTCATCGCGCCCATCTTGCCGCCGCCAGCCTCAGTAACGCCAAGGTGCAAGGGATATTGACATCTTGCGGCAAGCGCACGATTGGCGGCAATCATCGTTGTCACATCAGAGGATTTGATTGAGATCACGATATCGTGAAAATCGAATTCCTCCAGAAGTCCCACGTGGTACAGTGCGCTTTCGCAAAGCGCCTCGGCTGTGGGAGCGCCGTATTTTTCCAGAATGTGCTTTTCAAGCGATCCGCCGTTGACACCAATGCGAATTGGAATCTGTCGTTCCCTGCAGGCATCCACTACGGCACGCACGCGATTCTTGTCGCCGATGTTACCGGGGTTGATGCGGATCTTGTCCACACCGCGCTCGGCGCATGCAATCGCTATGCGGTAATCAAAATGGATATCCGCCACCAACGGGATATGAATGCCCGCCTTCTTCAGCAGAGAGATGGTCTCTGCCGCTTCAACATCGGGCACGGTCAGGCGCACGATATCACAGCCCGCCTCCTCAAGGGCGCGGATCTGTGCCAGCGTTGCCGCCACATCGTGCGTGTCGGTATTGGTCATTGACTGAATGGCAATGGGCGCCATACCGCCGATCACCGTTTCACCAACCTTTATGGCGCGCGTTTTGCGGCGAATGTCATTGTAAATCATTTCACAAAAAGTCCTACTATATCCTTACAGGCAACCACGATCATCAGACCAAACAGCAAGAGGATGCCGATAAAATGGATATATCCTTCCACGTTTTTGTTCACGGGGCGGCGCAAAACCGCCTCGATGAGAAGAAATAGCAATCTGCCGCCGTCAAGTGCGGGGATCGGCAAAAGGTTGAACACGCCAAGATTGACCGTGATCACGGTGACAAGATAAATGAAGTTGTCAAAGCCGTTTTTGGCGGCATTTCCCATTTCCTCGGTAATACCGATCGGCCCCGAAACGGCGTTCAAACCAAATCTGCCACGAAACAGATCAATCAGTTGATCAAATATCATTTTCACGGTCGAAACCGAACGGAAAAAGGCGTGCTTCAGTACCGTGCCCAGGTTTTTTTCTTCGATACGAACCAGAAAATCGGGTGAGCCGAAGGCAATGCCCTCCGCCTCGATTCCCGGGAAAACGACGTCATTGAGCTCGGTTTTCGTACCATTGCGGATAACCGTCAGATCAATGGGCTCATAGCCCTTGTTCATGATTTCATAGACCAGCTCATTGCCCGTATGCACGCGCGTACCGTCCACGTGAGTAACCACATCGCCGACCTCGATATGCGAGGAACTGGTAGCGCCCTCGTGAAAGCCACCAATGGTGGTGGATGCCAGCTTGTCAGTACCGATAACCAGAATCAGCATCAACAAAAATCCAAGCAGAATATTCATCAAGGGTCCTGCAATCACGATCAGAATGCGCTTCCATACGCTTTTGACACCAAAAGCATCGGGGGCATCGGATTCCTCGTCCTCACCAACCATACTGACGTATCCGCCGATGGGAAGTGCGCGCAAGGAATACACGGTATCGTATTTCTTTCCCTTTTTGGAAAAAATCTTCGGTCCCATACCGATGGAAAACTCGTTGACGCCCACGCCAAATGCGCGTGCCGCCAGAAAATGCCCCAGCTCGTGGATCATAACAAGCAATCCAAAAACAAGCAGAGCCAACAGTATATAAAGAATGATCATAGCAACTCCTGAATTCAAAGTCTTGCCGCGGCGCGCTCTCTCGCCTCGCGGTCAATGTCAAGAATCTCGGAAAGTGTGTGTGCCTTGCTCGCGTGCGGGATATCAGCAACAGTTGAAAGAACGACCTCGAACAGCTTCAGCATCGAAATTTTTCTTGCAAGAAATGCACTGACAGCCACTTCATTTGCAGCATTCAGCGCCGCGGGTGCGGCGCCGCCTGCGGCAAGCGCATTACGTGCTGCGGCAAGGAAAGGAAAGGTTTCTTCATCGGGGGCAGCAAAGGTCAGCTTGCCCACCGACAACAGATCCAACGGGGGGATCACCGCAGGGGTGCGGTGCGGTGCGGTCAATGCATATTGCACGCAAAGACGCATATCGGGCACCGACATTTGCGCGATGATACTGTTATCAATATATTCGACCATCGAGTGGATTATACTTTCGCGATGCACCACGACCTTGATGCGGTCGGCAGGCACGCCAAACAAATGCGCCGCCTCGATCACCTCAAAGCCCTTGTTCATCAGGGTGGCGGAATCCACCGTGATTTTGGGACCCATGGCCCAATTGGGATGCTTCAGCGCATCTGCCCGGGTCTTCTTCCCCACTTCCTCATAGCTCATGCCAAAGAAAGGTCCGCCAGAGCAGGTCAATATCAGACGCTTGATCTCGTTTCTGTCCGCACAGCCCTGCACACACTGGAAAATGGCAGAGTGCTCCGAATCCACCGGAATGATTGCGGCGCCGTATTGGTCTGCCGTGTCCATCACCAGCTGTCCGGCACAAACTAGTGTTTCCTTATTCGCCAGTGCGATACGCTTTTTCTCTCGGATAGCAGCCAATGTGGGCTTTAATCCCACCATGCCCACCACAGCGGTAACCACCGTGTCGGCCTCCGGCGCGGTGGCAGCTTCGCACAGGGCGTCAAACCCGCCCAGAACTTTTGTATCCGTATCCGACAGCCGGATAGCCAGCTCTTTTGCCGCCGCTTGGTCCGTCATGACGGCAAGCCGCGGCTTGAACTGCCGGGCCTGTGCCTCCATGCGGTCCACGCTGGAATGGGCGGTCAGTGCTTCCACCTGCAGTCCCATCTGCTCCGCCACGTCCAGTGTCTGACGGCCAATGGAGCCGGTGGAGCCAAGTATCGAAATTCTATTCGTCATACTCGTCCCTTATTTCACCAGATTTAATACGATCTCAATGACCGGCGCAACAAACAGCACGCTGTCAAAGCGGTCCAGTACACCGCCGTGAGCCAGGAACAATTTTCCGTAGTCTTTTATGCCAAACTCCCGCTTGATGAGGGAGAAGCTGAGATCGCCAATTTGTGCCACCACACCGCAAAGAAGCGCCAGTGCAGCCATCGAGCCATAGCCAATGCTGCCGCCAAACCAGCGATCCATCACAAAAGCAAACATCAAGCCGCACAGAACATTGCCAGCAAGACCGCCGATGGAACCCTCGATGCTCTTCTTGGGACTGACCTTGGGCGCCAGCTTATGCTTGCCGATGGTGCAGCCCACAAAGTAGGCAAAGGTATCACAGGCAAAGCTGAGAATGAACGGCAGCAGCAAGTAGGCGCGGTGCAGACCAGAGACCTCCAGACGCAGGAATGCGGAGAAAGAATATCCAATGGCAAAGCCGCCAAACAGTCCCGCCATAATCTGACTGAACTTCACCTCTCCCCCCTTGACAATGGCGTAGCCAAAAAAGACCACAGCATCAATCAAGAGAAGCATTGGAATGTACTCAGGCCGCTCGTAGTACCACACCACAGTGAACACGGCCACAATGCTGCTCATACCCACCAGCTCACTGCGCTTTACGCCGCCAACGCACTGCTGTAGCT
>JBGVCY010000142.1:0-5794 GCA_045119135.1 Eubacteriales bacterium
AATCTGTCGGCGATCTACTGTCCCGCAGGTACGATGACAGTTGCTATTGAAAACGGCTTTGGCGGCGTTATCTTTCACGAGGCGTGTGGGCACTCGCTTGAGGCGACCTCGGTTGGCATCGGCGCTTCGCAAATGGCAGGCAGACTTGGTGAGCAGATCGCCAACCCCAAAGTGACCGCCATTGACGACGGTACCATTCCCAATGCGTGGGGCTCGTATGCCATCGATGACGAGGGCAATGCCGCACAGCGAACGGTGCTGATCGAAAACGGTGTGCTGAAAAATTATATGGTTGACCGCCTTGGCTCGCGCCGTATGGGTATGCCGATGACGGGTAGCAGCCGCCGCGAGAATTACACCTTTGAGCCGACCTCTCGTATGACCAATACCTTTATCGATAACGGCCCCGATCGGAATGAGGATATCATTGCCTCGATCGAATACGGTCTTTACGCCAAAGCCATGGGCGGCGGCTCGGTTAACCCCTTGACGGGAGATTTCAATTTCGCCGTCAAAGAGGGCTATCTTGTCCGCAACGGTAAGATTTGTGAGCCCGTGCGTGGCGCATCGCTGATCGGCACAGGCTCTCAGATTCTGCAGGATATCGATATGGTGGGGCAGAACCTTGCCACAGGGCAGGGCGTTTGCGGCTCGTCAAGCGGCAGTGTGCCCACCGACGTGGGTCAGCCCCTCATCCGCGTGCGTAAGATCACGGTAGGAGGTCGCTCATGAATTTTGCTGAAATCAAAGAGGTATTGTTCCGCGAAGCGCAAAAAGCGGGACTTTCCGAATATGACGTATATTTTCGCATGGTGGATGATATTTCCGCCGATGCGCTGGCGAAACAGCCCAATTCCTTCTCGTCGGGCAGATCGGGCGGTGTTTCCTTCCGCTGTGCGGTAAACGGCCGCATCGGAAGTGCCTCGACCCAATCGATCACCGAAGAGGATCTTGCAGGTCTTGTACCGCGCGCCATTTCCAACGCCGCTGTGATTGATGCCGAGGACGAGCCGATCTTTTTTGAAGGGTCGCCTGCCTATGGCAAGGTCCGTGTCGGTGTGCCACCACTGCCCGATGCCGCAACGCTTCGCCGCACGGCACTTGAATTGCAGGAGCAGCTGTTCGCCGCAAGCGATAAAATGACCGATGCCGCTTCCAGCGGTGCGGGTGCCGCCGTGATCACGGTGTCGCTTGCCAATTCCAAGGGGCTTGATCTTTCCCATACCGCAGGCAAGCACTATTCCTTCGCCGAGGCAATCGTTAACGAGGGCGAGGAGTCCTCTGATGGCGTGGCATTCGCCGCCACCGTTGATGCCGCCGCGACCGACATTGCCAAAAAAGCAACGCGCGAGGCACTGGAAAGACTTGGCGCGGGCAACGTAAAAACGGGAAGCTATGATGTGATCTTTGAAGCGCGCCAGATGCGTGCACTGCTTGGTGCCTTTTCGGGCATTTTCAGTGGCAAAAATGCACTGCTGGGTCTTTCCTTGCTCGCCGGCAAGGAAGGACAGAAGGTCGCTGCCGATTGTTTGACTGTCATTGATGACCCCTTTTATCAAGAGAACACGATGCAGATGCCCTTTGATGCAGAGGGTGTTGCCACTGCTGAGAAAAAGATCATTGACCGCGGTGTGCTGACCACACTGCTTTACGACCTGACCAATGCGAAAAAGGCGGGCGTGGAAAGCACGGGTAACGCCGTGCGCGGCGGTGTCGCCGATCCCGTTTCGATCTCGCCCTATTGCCTGCGTATTGAGGGTGGAAAGGCATCCCCCGATGAGCTGTTGGCGCAGCTTGGTAACGGTATTTATATCACCGAGCTGAAGGGTCTGCATGCAGGTGCTGACGCCGTAACGGGTGATTTTTCAATCGAAAGCGCAGGCTTTCTTGTCGAGAACGGTCAAAAGACCCGTCCCGTGCACAGCTTTACCGTAGCAGGTAACTTCTTCGATCTCTTAAAGGCGATCGACGGCGTTGCCGACAAGGTGGAAATGGGGCTGCCCGCCCTTACCGTTGTTGCCGCCCCCGATGTGCTGGTGCGCGGACTTTCGGTTGCGGGCGAATAAAAAGCGCTGTACCACTTGATTCTCGTGCAAAGTTGTTATATAATATCTATTTGTTAAAGCCAATTAAAAGAGGAATGTTATGCTGACTATCAAAAAACTGATTGCCGAGCGCCTGCTTGAAGGCATTACCGCCCTTGGCGCTCCCGAAGCACCAAACTCGCTCGAGCTTGCCGATATGCTGGAGTATCCGCCCGATGAAAATATGGGCGACCTTGCACTGCCTTGCTTTAAACTCAGCCGCACCCTGCGCCGCGCGCCTGTTCAGATCGCGGCGGCACTTGCCGATTGCCTTGCGGGTCTTGCACCCGTTGCCAAGGCAGAAGCGGTGAACGGCTATCTCAATATCACGCTTTCGGGCGAGTATCTGCTGGACGGCGTGCTTACCGATATTCTTGCCAAGGGCGAAAAATACGGCTCCAACACGATGGGGGAAGGAAAGACCGTTGTGCTTGACTATTCGTCTCCCAACGTTGCTAAGCCCTTCCATATCGGTCATCTTGGTACCACCGTCATCGGTCACGCCCTGCGCCGCCTGCACGAGTTTGCAGGCTACAAGTGCGTGGGCATCAACTATCTTGGTGACTGGGGTACGCAGTTCGGTAAGCTCATCGTTGCCTATAAAAAGTGGGGAAGCCGCGAAATGATCGAAGAGGGCGGTATCGATAAGCTGGTCGAGCTTTACGTTCGCATCAATAACGCCATTTCGGGCAATGAGGAAGCGGGCATTCCTGCCGATCCCGCACTTGGCGATGCCTCGCGCGCCGAGTTCCACAAGCTGGAAGAGGGCGACGAGGAAAACCTTGCGCTCTGGCGCTGGTTTATCGAGATCAGTCTTGCTGAGTATGAAAAGACCTACAAGCAGCTTGGCATTGAATTTGATAGCTATAAGGGTGAAAGCTTTTACACCGATAAAATGCCCGCGCAGGTACAAAAGCTGCGCGATATGGGGCTTCTGAAGCTTGATGACGGCGCTTCCATCGTCGATCTTGAGTCCTACGGTATGCCCCCCTGTCTGATCCTGAAGCGTGACGGCTCGACCCTATACCCCACTCGCGATATCGCCGCCGCCGTCTACCGTAAGGAAACCTACAATTTTGACAAGGCAATCTATGTGACCTCTGCAGGCCAGAGTCTGCACTTTGCACAGTGGTTCAAGGTAGTCGAGATGATGGGCTACGATTGGCACGATCAGCTGGTTCACGTGCCTTACGGTACGGTCAGCATCAACGGTGCAAAGCTTGCTACCCGTACAGGTAACGTGATCCTTCTGCGCGATCTCTTCCGTGCCGCCATTGACGAGGTCGGCGCCATTATGGAGAGCAAAAACCCCGACATTGAAAACAAGGCAGAGGTTGCCGAGGCAGTTGGCGTTGGCGCGATCGTATTCTACTATCTGTCGAACAGCCGTATCAAGGATATCAACTTTGTGATGGAGGATGCCCTCAATTTTGATGGCAACACAGGTCCTTACGCGCAGTACACCTATGCGCGCACCTGCGCGGTGCTTCGTCGCTCCGAGGGTGAGGCGGGCACGCTGAAGATTACCGCACCCGAGGAGGCAAGCCTTTTGAAGGTGCTTTCGCGCTTCCCCGAAAAGGTGCTGGCGGCGATCGAGGATTACGAGCCCTCGATTATCACTCGCTACATTCTTGACGTGGCGGCGGCATTCAACCGCTTCTACCATGCCTGCCCGATTCTTTCGGCAGAAGACAGCGACGTGCGCGCAACGCGCACCGCGATCACCCGCGCGGCAAACATCGTGCTTGGCAACGCCTTCCCGTTGATTTGCCTGAAGAAAATGGAAAAAATTTAAGGAGATACAAATATGTCCGGACATAGCAAATGGGCGAATATCAAGCACAAGAAAGAAAAAACCGACGCGCAAAAGGCGAAGGTGTTTACCAAGATCGGCAAGGAAATTGCCGTTGCCGTAAAGGCAGGCGGCGGTGATCCTGCCTCGAACTCGAAGCTGCGCGACCTCATTCAGAAGGCAAAGTCGAACAACGTGCCCAACGATAATATCGAGCGTATCATCAAAAAGGCAATGGGCAGCACGGGCGAGAGCTATGAAGAGGTTACTTACGAAGGCTACGGCCCCGGCGGCGTTGCTGTGATCGTTGAAACCACCACCGACAACCGCAACCGCACCGCAGGCAACGTGCGCTCTTACTTCAACAAATACCACGGCAATATGGGTACCTCGGGCTGTGTGTCCTTCCTGTTTGAGGATAAGGGTGTCATCATCATCAATAACGAGGATGGCGACATTGACGAGGATAAGCTGATGGAGACCGCCCTTGAATCGGGTGCCGAGGATTTTGCCGCAGGCGACGGTGTGTTTGAGATCTACACCGTAGTGGACGACCTTTACGCAGTAAAGGAAGCGCTGGAAGCCGCAGGCTACCCCATTCTTTCGGCTGAAAAGGATAAGATCCCCTCGAACACGGTTACGCTGACCGCCGAGGATGACCTGAAATTTATGGGGCTTCTCGTTGAGATGCTGGAAGAGGATGACGACGTGATGAACGTCTACCACAACTGGGAGAACTGCGACTGATGACGAAGATTATCCTTGTCAGACACGGCGAAAGTGAATCCAACCGTCTGCATTGCTTGGCGGGGTTTCTTGACCTTGATCTGACAGAGATCGGCTACAAGCAGGCGGAGGAAACGGCGGCGCATTTGGCTGACGTTCAGATCGACGCCGTATATTCAAGTAGCCTGCAACGTGCGGTGCATACCGCCGAGCCGCACGCGCGGCGCCGCGGTCTTTCGGTGATCGCTTGCGACGAGCTGCGCGAGCTGTACTGCGGTGAATGGGAAGGCAAGCGCGTGGCTGACCTTGCGGTCGAATACCCTAAAACCTATGCCGATGGCTTTTTAAAGCACTTCGGTATCAGCCGTGCCGACGGCGGCGAGAGTATGATCGAATGTGGCGAACGCGTATATGCCAAGATTCTGGAAATTGCCAAAGCCAATGAAGGAAAAACCGTGCTTGTGGTCAGCCACGGCGGTGCGATCCGTATGTTCTGGGCAATGATCAGCGGCATTCCTGCCGAAGAAATCAACGATGAAAATCAGCCCTGGCCCAGCAACGCCTCGTACTCTACGGTTTTGTTTGACGGTGAAAAGCTGATTCCGCACGAATTTTCCAACGATTCGCATATGACCACCGTCACACAGGTGCACGTATAAAAGAAAAAGCGCTCGCAAGAGCGCTTTTTCTTTTTGCCCGCCCGCTTTCGTGTCATTTCTACACGCGTTTGGTGATAGTATAGAATAGATCATAAAAGTGAGGTGGATATATGAAGAAACAAAAGGAATGTATTGCTATGCTGCTGGCGGGCGGACAGGGCAGTCGCTTACAGCCCCTGACCGAAAGTCTTGCCAAGCCTGCCGTGCCCTTTGGCGGCAAATACCGCATCGTGGATTTTACGCTTTCCAACTGTGCTGAATCGGGCATCGATACCGTGGGGGTACTCACACAGTATCAGCCGCTGGTTTTGAACGAATACATCGGAAACGGTCAGCCGTGGGACCTTGACCGCAACTGGGGCGGCGTACACATCCTACCCCCGTATCAGGCAAAAAAAGGTGGTGCTTGGTATCGCGGCACGGCAAATGCGGTCTGGCAGAATCGCCGTTTCATTGAACGTTACAACCCCGAAACCGTGCTTGTTTTGTCGGGTGACCATATTTACCGTATGGATTACCGCAAGCTGTTGGAG
>JBGVCY010000143.1:0-4523 GCA_045119135.1 Eubacteriales bacterium
TTCGACTCCTCTGATGTCGGCAATCAAGATGCCCGGCGGCGTGGCAACCACGGTAAACCGCGGTGTCGCGATTGAGGATTGCGAATCCCTGGTAATGACCAATGCCGTGCTGATGGCAAACACCACTACCGCGACGGCAGACGGCTATGCTTACCAGTATGTCTGGAACAAGCACGAAGGCTCTGCCAACAAGGTAGGTTCGCTGATTGCTATGGGTGAACTGATGACCGCCTACCAAGGTCCCACCTCTTACACCTTTGCCGATCCTGTGATCGGTGAAGCATGGCTTGTTTCTCCTGCAACGCTGACCGCCTCGCAGAAGAGCGAAGTCACCGCTCCCACGGCAGATGCACGCTACGTGCTGTATATGCAGGATTATGACAAGACCACGCTTGCAAAGCTTGGCATGACTCTTGTTCCCGATGGCTCGACTGCCACGGCTGATCTGGCTGTTGCTGATGGTAAGCTGACTGTTACGAATAACGGCACTGAGACCGCACAGCATCTGGTTTATGCAAGTGATTTGCTTGACGGCCTTGATTATACCATCCAATATCAGTTCTCGTACAGCAATACCGAGGATGCGGTTCTGACCGATGTTACCGTTCGCGTAGAGGTTGCCGCCAATGGAGATACCGCCGTTTACATCAACGGCTCTTCCTCGACCGATGCTCATGGTGCATACGTAACCAAGGCTGAAGATGGCATCGTTCTGGTAACCGAGGCCGGCATTACCGCAACCTACGATTCGATCACGGTCTATACCGATACGGATGTTTCCGAGGATGCAACCTTCTATTATGTGGGCGATCTTGCTTCGGGCAAGGAGCTCCACCTTGCTTCTTCGGTGGTTGGCAACAAGACTGTTTCCGATCCTCGCTTTGCCGCAAATCAGGGTAGCGTGACTGCCGCGATCGGCACTGAGACCAAGATGACCTTTATGGCAACCCTTGCTGAGGATTACATCGACGTTCTTGAGGATTACTTTGAGATCAAGGCTTCTATGGTGATCTTCCGCGCTGAGGATCTTGGCAAGCTGTCGGCATACACGGCAGATGCATTTGCAGCAGCGGGCATTACTGAGGACGACTATACCGTTGAAGAAAATCTGCGCCTGAGAAAGGTCGGTAGAAACTACCGCATCAACTCGAGCGAGGTTGCAATGGCAGAGAACTATTATCGTGATGCCTATACCGCTGTTGGCGTCATTTCGTTTGAAACGGCGCTTGGCACGGTTACGCTGAACTCCGATTTCTCGGAAGCTCTTACCGTAACGCAGGTGCTGGCAAGCGCATTGCAGGATACCAGCAATACCCGCACCGATGATTATTGCTATGACCTGGGTGATGGTACCTGGGCTCGCTACACCAACGAGCAGATGAAGGCGTTCGCCAAGATCTGCAAGCAGGCAATCTAATCAAAAACATTCAGCCCTTCCACGGGTTTTCCGTGGAAGGGCTTTTCTTTTGCCGATTTTTTGCAAAAAACGGAAAATACACAAAAAATTTTTTGTCGGATTCGAAAAAAACTATTGACAAAGTGTCACAAAGTGCATTATAATATTCGTAAGTGGAAAAGAATGTTAAGAAATGTTAAGCTTTGGAAAGAGATTTTCGAAGCCTAGAAAGGAGGGAACGGTCTATGCTGTTCGGTGAGTATCATCATTCTGTTGACCCCAAGCGTCGTGTTTCCGTTCCCGCCAAGCTGCGCGAGGATATCGGTGGCGATATTATCGTTGTCCGTAGTATTCGCGGCAAGTGTCTGCGTTTCTCTTCGATTCCCGCTTGGAACGAATATATCGAGCCTCTCAAAAACCTGCCCCGTAAAGAGGCAGAGCAGACCTATTGGTATCTGTACCACGATGCCGTAAAGGGTACGCCCGATTCACTTGGTCGTCTGCTGCTGACCGACGGCTTGCTGAAATTCATCGGCGTTGACGTCGAAAAAGAGGAAAGCCGCAACGTTGTGCTTGTCGGCTGCGGCGATTACGGTGAGATCTGGTCGGAAGAGGAATACAACAAGCGCGAGATGGATCCCGAGGCGATCCGCCTTGCACTGGAAGGCTTCGGTCTTTGATATGAGCGAGTTTACGCACCTTTCGGTTCTGCTTGAGGAATCGGTAAGAGAGCTTGCGATCCGCCCCGATGGCATCTATGTAGATGGCACAGCGGGTGGTGGCGGTCACTCCTTTGCGATTGCATCCCGCCTTACAGAAGGCAGATTGATCGCAATCGATCGCGATGAAGCGGCAATTGCCGCCGCAGGTGCGCGTCTTGCTCCTCTTGGAGAGCGCGCAACGCTGGTACGCAGTAATTTTTCTGAGGTCGGCCGAGTGCTTGACTCTCTTGAAATCGAACAAATTGACGGTCTTTTGCTGGATCTTGGCGTGTCCTCACATCAGTTTGATGAGGCAGAGCGTGGCTTTTCCTACCGCAACGATGCGCCCCTTGATATGCGAATGGACCGCAGACAAGAAAAAAGCGCCTTCGAGGTGGTTAACACCTATAGCGAAAGCGAGCTGAAGCGTATTCTTTTTGAATACGGTGAAGAAAAATTTGCTCCGCGCATTGCCGCAAGAATCGTGGCAGAGCGCGAAAAACAACCCATTAAAACCACGTTTGCGCTTTCCGAAATCATCAAAAGTGCCATCCCCGCCGCCGCACGTGACGGTGGACACCCCGCAAAACGGTCGTTTCAGGCGATCCGTATCGAGGTGAACGGAGAATTGGATGCCATTGCCCCCACGATCGAGGATGCAGTTTCTCGCCTCAGAAAGGGCGGCAGAATTGCCATTATCACCTTCCATTCTCTCGAGGACCGCATCGTAAAGCAGACGTTTGCTAAGCTTGCAACGGGCTGTACCTGCCCCAAAAGCCTGCCGATCTGCGTTTGCGGCAACAAACCAAAAGTAAAAGTCATTACCAGAAAACCGATATTACCCACAGAAGCTGAGCTTGAGGTCAATCCCCGCGCGCATAGCGCCAAGCTCCGCGTGGCAGAAAAATTATAACGAAAGGAGGGAACGGAAATGACGAACGAAACCTTTGAAAAGGTCTATACCAATGATAGCTACCAGGATATGTTTGCGCAGTTCCGTGACCGCTATTCTGAACGTGCACAGCAAGCGCTGAAGGGAAGAAAGGTCGATACCACGCCCGTTCCCAACGCCACTACTGTTATTTATCTCAACGACGATCATTCGGGCGATGTCAGCCTCGCCGGAACGGGTGATTTTGTTGCCTTTTTCAATCGCCGCTACGGTAACGACCGTATCGGTGCTGCACAGCGCGCCCTTGCAAATGCTGCCCGCAAGGCAGAGGTTGCCAAGGAGTGCGGTGTCACCATGAAAAAAGAAAAGAAACACGAGAGCAAGCAGCATCTTTCGGTGCGCTCGGTGCGCCCCCGCTTTGCCTTTGCACAGGTGGTATTTGCCCTGCTTCTGGTGCTTTCCTTCACTTTGCTTGGCGTTACCTCGCTGCTGTTGGAGAACACCGATGCGGCGCTTGCCGAGACGCGTGCCGAAGTGCAGGCACTGGAAAGTGTACGTGCAGAGCGCTCTGAGGAATTGAAGCAAAAGAACGAAGATGCTGATATTTACGGCTTGGCACAGCAATACGGCTTTGTAAGCGGAAGCGAGCAGACGGTTACCGAGCTCTCCTTTTCGGGCGAGGATTCTGTTGAAATCTATCCTGCACAAAGCGGGAGCATTCCGATTTCGGCATTGCTGAACGCCCTTGCCAATCTTTGGTAAGTCATAAAATACCGCTTTACCGAATAAGGTAAAGTGCGGCGCGAGTCGCCGTTTCAAAGCGGACCTCAAACCTGCGGGTTTGAGGACCGCTTTTTGTTTTGAAAAAAGGAGGGGTTACTATTCCAAGGCCAAACGTCAGCCGAAGAACGCTGAAGCGTTCTTCCATCATGGCATTTGCACTTCTTCTGATCTTTTTGTTCCTTGTGCTTCGCATTTTTGCCATTCAGGTCTTTGATTTTTCGCGTTATCAGCAAAAGGTGATCGATCAGCTGACCACCGAATCGCCCGTGCGCGCGGCGCGCGGAGAAATTTTGGATGCTGCAGGCAGAGTGCTTGCCACAAACCGCACCGTATACCGCGTTTCGCTGTTTCCCAATGTGGTGGCAAGGAGTGATGATTCTGCCGCCGTTGGCGAGCTGATCGCAAATGGGCTATCGGCTGCGATTCCCACAGTCAGCGCCGATGCGGTTCGCGAGCATCTGAAGCACACATCAGAGTTGGAGCGCACCGTTGCGCGTTCGGTCGAGCTTGATGTTGCAAATGCAGTGCTTGCCTTTATCGATGCCAATGATCTGTTTGAAATGGTCAGTGTCGAGGCAGTCAGCACGCGCTATTATCCATATGGCGATCTGGCGGCACAGCTGCTTGGATTTACCGGCAGTGATGGGCAAGGGCTTTATGGCATCGAGCTGCAGTACGATAGCGTGCTGGCAGGAAAAAACGGCTCATACATCACGGCGCGCGATTCCTTTGGCAACGAGCTACCAAATGC
>JBGVCY010000144.1:0-3272 GCA_045119135.1 Eubacteriales bacterium
TTACCGCAAGCTGTTGGAGCGCCACAAGGAAAGCGGCGCCGATGCTACCGTTGCCGTGATCGAGGTGCCGATCAGCGAGGCAAGCCGTTTCGGTATTCTGTCGGCTGACGAAAACGGGATGATGACCGAATTTGTCGAAAAGCCCGCACGCCCGAAAAGCAATCTTGCTTCGATGGGTATCTACGTGTTCAATACGACGTATTTGCTGGATTATCTTGCGCGTGACGATGCCAATTCCGCCTCGCAGAATGATTTCGGCAAAAACGTGATTCCTGCGATGCTTGGTGACGGCGGTCGCATTGCCGTTTACCGTTTTGCGGGCTATTGGAAGGATGTTGGCACCCTGCAAAGCCTTTGGCAGGCGAATATGGATTTGATCGGTGACCGCCCCGCGTTCGACCTGTTTGGTCAAAGACAGCGCGTTTTTTGCCGCACCGAGGCAACGGCACCGCAATACATCGGTGCAGGCGGCAGTGTCAGTGATTCGATTCTTTCCCAAGGATGCGTTATTGAAGGGCGTGTCGAGCGCTCGGTGATATCGCCCGGCGTGCACATCGCCCGCGGCGCCGTGGTAAAGGATAGCGTACTGATGAGCGGCGTCAGCGTAGGGGAAGGCGCGCGCGTTGAATATGCGATGCTTGATGAGCACGTTTGCGTGGCGGCTGGCAAGGAGATCGGCGTACCGCTTGGTGCGGGCGAGCTGACCGTAGTGGGAAGGGAGGCAGAGGTATGAGCGTAGCAGGATTGATCTTATCCAATTTACACGATGCCGAGCTGCCCGCACTGACGGGTAAGCGCACGATGGGTGCCGTACCCTTTGGGGGAAGGTATCGCTTGATCGATTTTCCGCTTTCGGCAATGGTCAATGCGGGTCTTACCAACATTCATATTGTGGCGCATCACAATTATCAGTCGCTGATGGAGCATATCGGCGCAGGCAAGGATTGGGATCTGGCACGCCATAACGGTGGTGTTCGCATCGTGCCACCCTACAGTGCCGCCTTTGCCAATCCCGACGAATGCTATGATTCGCGGATGCAGTCGCTTGTCAGCATACGCGGTCTTGTGGATCGTCTGACCGAGGACGAGGTGCTGTGCTGTGATTGTGATAGCGTGTCGGCTCCCAATCTTTCCGCCTTTCTGTCGGCGCACCGTGCAAGCGGTGCGGCAATGACGATAGGGGTGCAGGATGTCGGCATCAACCCCTCACTCAACATCTGGGTGGCAAAAACAAATTTTCTGCGTGAGATTTTGCGCGAAGCCGAACAAAAGGGCTATACGTCCTTTCAAAATGATGTCATCCGCCGTCAAAGCGGAAAGGGAAATGTACACGCGTATCGCTTTCCCGAACGTTTTTACCGCATCTCCTCGCTTGCCGAATACTATCGGTTACATATGCTGATTGCAGGCAATGCCGCCGTGCGTGAGGAGCTGCTTGAAAACAGTGAGCGCCCGATCTTTACCAAGGTGCGGAGCTTGCCGCCTGTGCGTTACGGGGCATCCGCCGAGGTGGAAAACTCGTTGATCGCAGACGGTTGTGTGATTGAGGGAAAGGTCATCAATTCAGTCATTTATTGCGGTGTTCATATTGGAAAAGGTACGGTGGTCGAAAATTCGATCTTGATGGAAAACTGCCATCTTGCAGATCGCTCTCGAGTGGGAAGTGCTATCCTTGATAAAAGCGTTTCGCTGGGTGAGGGTGTAACACTTCATGGGCATCCGCAGCTGCCGTTCTTTGTTGACGAGGGCAGGGTGATACATTGAATAGAAAGAGGAAGAATTTGTTTCTTCCTCTTTTTGTATTTACCGCCTTTCGAATGCACATATTAAAAGAAAACATAAGGGGGAAGTATGGAAAAGGAACAACGTCTGCTTTCCCGCGTGATGATCCTCGGGCTTGGTGCGGCGATTTCCAAGGCGGCAGTCTTTTTGCTGATGCCACTGTATACTGCGATTCTCAGTCCCGAGGAATTCGGCAGGGCAGAGCTGATCGTCAACGCCGCGCTTTTGCTAATGCCTTTCGTGTCTTTGGGGGCTTCGGATGCCGTCTTTCGTTTCCTTGCAGGCGGCAGAAACGAACGGCAAACCTTGGTGGCAGGGGGCAAGCTCTTGCTGGCAGGCTTTTTGGGCTTTGTTGCGATATTGCCGATCTTATCGCTGATCGGGGGACTTCAGCCCTATCTTTGGTACCTGTTTTGTTACGTTGTGGCGGCAGTGCTGCACAGCTTTCTTGCCCACGTGATCCGCGCGCGGGGCGAGGACAGCTTTTATGCCATACAGCAGATCTTTTGTACGTTCCTGACGGTAGCGCTTTCCTTTTTGCTTTTGCCCGTGCTGCAGCTTGGCGAGCGAGGGTATCTGATGGCAATTTTTCTTTCAGATGCGGCAACTGCCTTACTGCTTGCCGTCTATTTGTTGCTGCGGCGAGAAAGGGGAGCAAAACAGACTGCTGAAAGCGGAATAATAAGACAAATGTTGCGATATTCAGCGCCCTTGATTCCCACCTCGGCTCTTTGGTGGTCGATCGCGTATTTCGATCGCTTTCTGCTGCTTTCCTATCACGGCGCGGCACTGATTGGTCTATATGCGGCAGCGGGCAGGATACCGTCACTTCTAACCTTCGGCGCGGGCATTTTCTTTGAAGCTTGGCAATTTACCGCATTGCGTGCCCCCGAAGAACAGCGCGCTGCCTTGTTTGAACGCATCTATGGAATGCTATCGGCAGGACTTGTGGCGCTGGCGCTGGCGCTCATCCTTTCCTCGCGTCTGTTGGTTGGCTATATCTTTGCACCGGATTTTGCAGATGCGGCGCTATACGTACCGTTTCTGGTTGTGGGGGCAGTATTTTCGGCGCTTTCTTCCTTTCTTGGAAGTGTATATATGGTAAAGCTGCGCTCGCGGCAGTCGCTGCAAACGGCGTTACTTGGCGCTACTTCTAACTTTTTGCTGTGCTTTTGGCTGATACCGCGAGCCGGAGCAATGGGCGCGGTGGCAGCAACAGTGGTTTCGTATTTCCTCATCTTTTTTTGCCGCAGCGTACAGGCAAGGCGCATGCTTCCGTTTTTACAGCACCCCTTCAAATTGGGACTTTCCGCGCTATTGCTTCTTGTCACCGCCTGGCTTGTCAGCACAGGGCGAATGATGGTGGCACTGCCGGTTGCGGCGCTGACATTGCTACCCTTTGTGCGAGAGTCGTTGCTTGTTTTTCGTCTTTTGTGGTGTTATTTTAAACAAAATTTTAAGAAAAAGCAGAAAGAATATTTACTTTTTAT